>JAAELY010000556.1 GCA_024226335.1 bacterium | reverse complement strand
GTGTGGTCTTCACTTCGCACATGTGGCACGAGCATACCAAATGGGAGCGTCTCGTCACATGTTCGTGCCACCTTCGGCAGCGCCCACAATTGCGACTTGAACGCTGCTTGTATTACGACGTATCCGTGTTGCACCGTCTGAACTTGCTTCGCTAGACACCGAAAGTATAGCCACCAGTCCGCTAGTTCATTACGAAACTTTGCCAACTGTTGTCGCATCTTCTTTTGCCTATGGATGCACTTCGCGGGTAACACATCAACGAACTCCGGCACTTGAAACCAGAGCATTATATTTTTCCCGTACTCGCAGAGCTCCTCATCGACAAGAATGTCTTGGCACCCCTCACGAGTCCGTAGGGTGACTACCCGGACGTCCATAGGACATTCCTTGATGAGTGCCTCACTCGTGTCTCGTGCTTCATGCGAACCCGGTTTCATGTGAACCACAAGGCATTTCTCGACGGCGGCTCCTGGCTTGTCATCGTCTTTACTGGTGTTGTCATGTTTTTGTTGTAAGCTGGCAGAACGCCCATCAACGCGTTCCCTCGGCGCAGGTAAACTGGGACACTGCTGTCCGGGAAGACCTTGATCGAGTCCGTCCTTCTCGGGTTCTTCGTCCTCCGACTCGGACGAATCGTGATTGCTGATGTTGTCGTACGCTCTTAACGTTCCTGGCTGCTCAAGCTCCTGGGCGTCTAGTTGACAATCTCGCATGCTCTGTTGAACCCGCTTCCGGATCTCATCTTCCAATCCAAACAATTTGATGAGACGGTCAGCCAATGACTCGGAAGGTTGAACATTCGGTAATCCTTGTAGCGATATAAACGTAAATTCGTAATTCAGTAAAATTGCACAAAGAGCAATCTATTGCACTTTTGCGTACAAAGGACAGAGAGGCCAATTTTCGAGAACTACGATTTTGGAACAAGAAAAGCGAGTTCGCGATAACTAGAGAACACCGTGGCGACACTGAGTAAATCTGATTTCGAGGCCATCGTGTAGCTTTCAAGGAACACTGCGAAGGAGTACAAACGAGAAGTCGTCATTAGCTGGTGGCATGGCGTCGTTGTCTGCGAGGGTGCTCAGGCCAGGGAAAGGAGGCGAGCAACGCTGCGTTCCGTGGTAATTACATAATTAATTAATTAATTAGTTCATCGATACACTCTTCATGCTATTGCGAGCTCGAATTATGCGAATAACGTGGGTATACTGGTGCAAGCGCGCATGCCGAGAATGGGAACCGAGGCGTGCAAACACCGAGGCCGAGTTCGACGAACGGACATCGCTCGAGACACGGCGATAATTTTTCTTGACGGGCGCGACGCATTCGCGTGAGTCAGCAGATGAACTCACCAGAAGCGAAGCCGCCCGCGTCAGCCCCTGAAGCAGCCGAGATTACAGTGCGCACTGCTGCCCCGCCAACGCGGGTAATTAATTAATTAATCGGTGCACGGTGTATGAACGCCGAGCCTGCTCTTCAACACCGAAGCACAGGCTCATCAACGAGGGTTCCGCGAGTCTCGGCCTCCATGAATTCGAGCACCGCGCGAGCGTTGCCGTCACTCAGTTTCCGCAAGACGTCGAGGACAGCTTCGCGAAACCGATGTGCCCAATCATTTTTGTGAACCCGCACACCGTAGGCATCCCACGCCGTCTTGAACCATTCCCAGTCCGTTGCCTGCTGTAGCGTGGGCTGCGCCCCGTGCTTGAACACGCGGTCCAGGACCTCGATGCGCCGCTTCTTCTCCGCCACTCCGCCAGCGCGGACGTGATCGGAACCGAGATCCTGAAGCGAGAAGGACCGCAGCACCGTCTTGAAGGCGTTCGCGTCCGCGGACGCCGCCAACGCGGCTCGAGCTCTCCTGATGCGCTCTTCCTCGTCTCGAAGTCGCGCGGCGTCAGCCTTGATCTGCTTGCGCGCGTCGGAAATCTCCGCGGCTGCCTTTCTCTTGCGGTCCATTTCCGCTTCCTCCAGCGCAGCCCGACTATGCAAAGCCCGAGCCACCGCAGGCGCCGTCTGGGATAGGCTTCGGACACGCTTCGTCTCCTGGTGCAGCGCGCGTCGCAGGTCCAACTCGAGGCTCGCGTTGCCCAAGGGCTGCACTTGCTGCAGCACGGACCGCAAGATGTCGAGGCGTTGCGCCTGGGCGTCGCCAGCCGCCGCGTCCTCCTCGTTGACCGCCGTGAACACGGCTGCGGGAGGCGGGAGCGGAAGAGGCTCCGCGACGTCGTCCTCTGACTCCGTGTCGGCGTCGTCGGCGGGGTCCTCGTCACCCTCGTCGTCTGGGAGAGTGTCAAGGATTCCACGAGCAGGGAAGCCCTGGAACGATAAATTGGCATGTAATTACTTAATTAATTGAGCAATAAGTGAATCCGAAAATTCGGCGGGGCAGGACTACCGCAGAACATCGCTGAAGCGGACTCTCGAATCCCGAAATCAACTCGTTAGGAAAGAAGCCAACCTCCACCAACGCAGACACCTGCTCATACGTCCAGGACAGTCGTCCCGCGGCGGCTTCCGTCTCGATGTCGACGACGAGCCTGTCGCGAACGGAGCTCATGCCGAGGCTGTC
Organism: bacterium; assembly: GCA_024226335.1. Taxonomy (NCBI): domain Bacteria; species bacterium. The sequence continues at coordinate 2,751 of JAAELY010000556.1, read as the reverse complement.
CCAGAAGCCCTTCGCCTCGCGTACGGCGAGGTGGTCCTGCGAGCCGTCCAGCGCGTTCGCGAGGCCGTTCTTCCAGAACCCAGTCGCTGCGGACTCGTGCAGGTGCCGTGCATTCCAGCACAAAGCCATCCACGCGAGGCAGTCTTCGTTCCTCGCGAACGGACAACGCAGCGGATGGAGGCGCTGTTGCAGGAGAGCGTCCGCTGACTCGAACCCGACGTAGCCACGACGCAAGGGCTGATGCAGGTCCGTGTCATTCGGCTGGCAGACGGAGGTAGCTCCACCGCCGTGGAGCACGAGCACGTATCCGCGTTCCCAAGCGAGCCGCCGCACGGCCTCAGTCATCTGAGGGGCGAACGCATCGAAAACGAGGATCCGCCAGCGGCGCGAGCCCGCCAACGCGGGTAGATGGCGCTCCATCCATGAAAGGACATGCTCCTCCCGATACGATCCTTTCAGGCTCGTGACAACCGTCAGCCACGGCGCCCAGGCAGGAATGACGAGCTGAAGAGAGGCCGCGAGTCTCTCGCCGTCAGCTTTGAACATGAGTTCGAGGCCTGGCGGTGAGGCGCCTGGCTCGACTGCCTCTTGACCTGCGGCCCCCGCCAACGCAGGTGCATAAGAGGAGCTGACTAACGTTTGCACACTCCAGCGGCTCCGTGTGCCAGCATGATCCTCCTTGATCGGCACGGTAGGAGCGCCTTTGAATGTCAGGGTCCCCATATTCTTGGACCCCGCCTCGTTCTTGTGAAAGGGCGACTGGTCTGCGTTGTGCAGGCTCAGGTCGTACCCGAGGACCGCGCGCGCCAAGGCCCGAACTCGGATCAGATTGGACCATGTGATCCGCAGTCTCTCCGTCAACACGGATTTCGGCACCTTGCTCTTGCGATTGGGCTGCCGAAAAGAGACCCGATACTCGTTCCGCCATCTCGACATCCAGTTGCGGTTGATCGTCGGTGGGTCTGGCTGCAGGTTGTGCTGGAAGCAGTCCAGAATGTAGTCCTCCACCAGCGCGGATGCCTTGACCTGCATCAGGGCGGACGGTATACGGGAAGACACCGACCGCCGAATGGAGCAGAAGAACTCGAACAGGAGCTGCCTCACAAGCGGCGCCTTCGACGGGCGACCTTGCATGCCAAGCGCCCTCACTGCTCGCTTGCAAGGGCCGCCACCGATGCCACTCTCCACGTCCTGCAGGAGCTGCAGCGAGCGGTACAGGCTCTGCCGAAGACGCTCCTTATCCTTGTCAGAGACACGCGCCGCGAGGGCCCAGTCGCCGAAACGACCGTAACTCAGGTGGAACGGATCCTGACCCTCATCGTAGCACCACTGTCGATAAGCGCGCGCTTGACTGAGACGCTGCTGCATCGGCTGCGGCACGCGGGAACGCACACCCGCAGTGAGCTTAAGGGGCGTCAGGCTCTGCTCCACGAACGCGGATTCTTTCCGCTCTGCGTCCACGCGCAGGAAGGCACTGTACGAGTCCACCATCGCCGCGAGCTGCGCATCGGTCAGCTTGGCGCACAGCCTGAGCACAGCGGGGGCCTGGTCGCCCACGAGACCCGCCGACCACTGCACGGCGGCGAACTCAATCGGGGCAACCACACGAGACGTCGCAGGAGTCGAGCTCGCGGACGACCCTGACGCAGCTTCTGCAGCACCTCAAGAGATCTCGAATGAAGATGGAAATCACTTAATTAATTTAAAGACTCGGTTGAACGAATCAATCACGCGGAAGCGCCTTCCGCCTCGCCACCATCCTGAGGCAGGAACTCCGCGCAGGCGATGAAGGCGTGCTGCAGCGACTTCTCGGCAACGCGGTCGACGAGCGCGCCCGCCAGGCGCTCGCGGAGCGCCTGGCGGACTTCTGGGCGGTCGGCGTGGCCGCCGACCGTGCAAAGAGCGTCGATGGCGCAGTCACCGTCGCACACGGTGCCCACGGTGATGCAGCCGAGGCGCTTATAGAACAAGTCGACAGGCAACGCCGACAACTCGGCTGCAGGTTCTGCGGCCGAGAACCCAGCGCCAGTCTCGGAGAGCTCTCCTGACGCTTCTGCTGCGGCAGACCCAGGGCCTGTTTCCGCGAACGCGGAAGCTGCCGCCCGCGACAAGGAAGCGGAACCAGGCGCGTCCTCCCTGAAGAGGGCCAGGAAATGGTTCACCTGGTCCAGCGGGTGCACCTCAGATACGGGGTATTGGTGGACAAAGCCAGCTGCATCCCCTTTCCGCACGCAGGCGACGATGTCGCCGAGCACGTCCTCGAGGCTGCCGTCGTCGTAAACTGGCGCATAGGTCTTGACCAGGTCGATGCGAGTGTTTCCCTCCCAGAGGTGCAGCCGCCGCTTCGTCATGACTGCGTAAAGCAGCAAGGCGAACTGGCCAACGTAGCGGCCAGGTCTCCTCAGCTCGAGGGCGTGCCGCAGCATCTGCTCGACGATGGCGCCTCTGCCTGCGGCCGCGTCGGGAGACCCTCCGTGGCAGCGCGGCTCTGCGGCGCAGCTTCCAGACGGCTGCGGCGGTCCGCTCGCCCCGCCAACGCAGGTGCCTGCACCGACAACGGCTGTCTCGGTGTAAACGAGCCTCGGCGGTGCTGCGAATCCGCCAGGCTGGGAGTACGGTAGCGTGAACGAGACCGCCTCCGAGGCTGGAGCCCTGTGGTCCAGAACTGTCTGCCACATAGCCTCGCTGGAGCAGCACGGCGGCGGCGGCAAAGGCGGCGGTGGCGGGGCGGATGGCGCAGCCGACCCCGCC
>JAAELY010000555.1 GCA_024226335.1 bacterium | reverse complement strand
GGTAGGTGTACGGATCGATCTCTTGTAGCCGGCACGTGGCGATCAGGCTCTGGAAGATTCCGACGCACTCGGCCCCGATCTCGGTCCAACAAAACACCCAATTTCTTCGGCCTAGCGCAACTGGCCGGATCTCGCGCTCCAGGTGATTCGTGTCGATCGGGACATCGGGATACTCGAGAAACACTCGAAGCGCATCTTCGCGGAACAGCGCATAATCCGCTGCCGCGGTGAACGGACTTGAAGGCAACAGTGCGTTTTGCTCGAGCGTTGTTTTCACGCATTTGAAGAATTGATCGACAATCGATTTGCAGTGCTTCCCTCGCAGCTCGAGACGCTTGTTCGTATCGAGCTGGCGCGCGCCGATCTTGCCTTCTTCCTCATAGAGATCGCGAATCTGCTCCAGGGCCTGCGCCGTCAGCTCCGGTTCGATGGCTTCCGCCTTCAGGAAATGCCTCCGCGTATGGGACCAGCACTGAGCGTGGACGACGTCGTTGATCTGAGCGGCGTACTTCTCGTAGGCC
>JAAELY010000554.1 GCA_024226335.1 bacterium | reverse complement strand
GAAGCTGTCGCCCGCCTCCTGCAGGCCGCGGACAGCTCGACGGAAGAGGCCGACGCGATCTACGAGCTCACGTCGCTCTGCACGTTCGACGACCGATTCGTGATTCCTCCGGCGCACCGCGAGGAAGCGATCGAGATGATGCGAGATCCGCTCGAGCACAAGCAGAACGTCGGCTTCGGCTTCCTGAGCGGACCACGGAGGGGCATGTGATGACGGCTCGCTCCGCAGACCGCAGCGCAGACCGCAGCGCAGAACGCCGCAGAGTGATCGATGCACTCGTGCCGTTCTTCAAGTATCCGGACGAGAGACACGTCGAGACGGTCTGCGACGCCGTATCGACGCTTGCCGACTGGCGTCCCTCGCTCGGTGACGTCCTCGGGCCTTTTGTCGATCACGTGCAATCCGGAGGGCTGTCGGACCTCGAGGAGGCCTTCACCCGAACGTTCGACATCAACCCGGACTGCGCTCTCGAAATCGGCTGGCACCTGTACGGTGAGAACTACACGCGCGGCTCGTTTCTCGTCGAGATGCGCGAACACATGCGGACGCTGGAGCTCGCGGAGTCGGCCGAGCTCCCCGATCACATCACGCACGTGCTGCAGGTACTGGCCCGGCTCGAAGAGGACGGCGCGCGCGAGCTCACCCGAGGGCACCTGCTTCCGGCTCTCGACAAGATGCGCGGCAATCTACCCGCGGAGCGTCCACACGCCACGGCCCTCGAGGCTGTCGAGTTTGTCGCCCGCGAGCTGTTCGGGATCACCGAAAAGCTGACCGTGGGAGACGAAGCGTCGCCGTACCCCGGTACCGAGAAGACGCCGCCCGGCCTCAGCAGCCAATGCGGAGGAATGCGATGAACTGGTTGACCGCCCTTCTGAATTCCGAGACGCTCCACTACCTCGACCAATTGCTGTTCGCGGTGCTGCCTTACGTGTCGTTCGTCGTCTTCATTCTGATGACGATCCAGCGGTACCGCAGCGAGTCGTTCACTTACTCGAGCCTGTCGTCACAGTTCCTCGAGAATCGCCAGCACTTCTGGGGGCTGGTCCCCTTCCACTACGGCCTGTTGGTGGTGCTTCTCGGTCACGTGGTGGCGTTCCTGCTGCCCGCGACCCTGCTAGCCTGGAACAGCCGGCCGATGAGGCTCTACGTGCTCGAGGTCAGCGCCCTGGTCTGCGGCATCCTGGTGGTGGTCGGCCTGGCCATGGGAGTGGCTCGGCGTCTCGGCAACACCAGGGTCCGCGGCGTCACGACGACCTCCGACTGGGTCCTCTTCGGCATGCTGATGCTCCAGGTGGTGAGCGGTGTGCTGATGGCGATCTTCGTCGGTTGGGGCTCCTCGTGGTTCGCCGCCGCGATCTCGCCCTACCTCTGGTCGCTGGTGAAGTTCCAGCCCAACCTGAATTACGTCATCGGCCTGCCCTGGCTGGTCAAGCTGCACATCGTGTCGGCGTATCTGCTGATCGCCTTCTTTCCCTTCACCCGTCTCGTCCACGTGCTGGTCGTCCCCAACATGTACCTCTGGCGCCGTGCGCAGGTCGTGCGCTGGTACGGGCATCGTAGTGTGAACCGTTCCAGCTGAGCTCGGATCTCGAGCTCGGAAACAGAGGACCAAAGGAATGAGCGAAAAGAAGAACCCACCAGGAGTTCGGTTGACCCATTGGGACCCTGAAGACGAAGCCTTCTGGGACAGCGAGGGCAAATCGATCGCCCAGCGCAATCTGTGGGTTTCGATCCCCAATCTGCTCTGCGGCTTCTCCGTCTGGCTTTATTGGGGCATGGTCGCGAAGTTCATCCAGAAAGCCCACTTCGCCAACCCGGAGCTGTTCAACTTCACCTTCATGAACGATGGCCAGACCTTCTCCGGCGACGGCTATCGCAACCTGCTCTTCACCCTGCCCGCAGTGGCCGGCCTGGTGGGAGCGACGCTCCGGATCCCGAACTCTTTCATGATCGCCATCTGCGGCGGCCGCAACG
>JAAELY010000553.1 GCA_024226335.1 bacterium | reverse complement strand
GCGATTCACGCCGCCGGTGGCGCAGCGCACTCTAGTCGACCCACGTGCTACTGTCGCGCATTCGGATCGACCCCCAGCTACGGTCGGCGACCGCGGTCGTTCGCCCGGTCTAGTGGGTCAAAAGTACCAGCGGAGGCTCGTAAGTGGCGAAGAGGCATCGAATCCAGTTCCCGTCCGCAGACGTCCGAGAGCTCTGTCAGGACGAGGTCTACTTCTACCTGCTCGACGGGGACTCGAGAGAGAAGATCCGGCTACACGATTATCAACGAATCTTCGAAATTCCCGGGCTGTATGAGCAGGTTGTCTACGAGCGCCTGAAGTGCCAGTCGCCCGCGACTGTCGTCCGCGTCCTGCGCGACGCGGTCTCTCAATCCCTGCAGCAGCCCAACGAGTTGCGGGTGCTCGACCTTGGCGCAGGCAACGGAATGGCCGGGGACGAACTGAAGAAGCTGGGTATCTCGAGGCTGGTGGGGGTCGACATCATCCCCGCGGCGCAAGCGGCCACCGAGCGGGATCGGCCAGGAGTCTACGACGCGTACTACGTAATGGACTTCTGTTCCCTCAGCGACCATGAGCGGGATGAGCTGAAGTCCTGGTCGTGCGACGGCCTGATTTCCGTAGCGGCGCTCGGATTCGGCGACATTCCGGCGCAGGCCTTCTTGGAAGCGTTCAACATGATCGGCAAGGACGGCTGGGTCGCCTTCAACGTCAAGGAGACGTTCCTCGATCGAAGCGACGACTCGGGTTTTTCACAGCTCATTCGGGAACTGATCTTCTCGGAGTACCTGGATCTCTATCATCTTCAGCGGTACCGACACCGGTTCTCGATCGAGGGCGAACCGCTCTACTACTTCGCGCTGGGTGGAAAGAAAACGGCGGACGTTCCTCCCTCCTTCACAGACTCCCTCGATCTGTCAGCGTAGCGAGGGCAGGAATCGGAAGCCTGGGCTAGCGACGCAGCCGTTTCCCGGAGGGGCTCCGGAATCCTGGAGCACGAGACCGGACTCGAACCGGCGACAACCACGTTGGCAACGTGGAGCTCTACCAACTGAGCTACTCGTGCGTGAGGAGCCGGCGGCCCCTGCCATTGGGCCGTCGTTCCAGGGGGTAGTTCTACGGACCCCCGGCGGCGGCGTCAAGGCCGGGGGCGCTGAGCAGCGGGCCGATCGCTGGAATCAGTGGATCGTCGGCGGGCGGGCGCCCAGGTAGGAATTGAAGTAGCGGTAGCCCGACCAGACGGTGATGACGGTCGCGATCATCAGACAGAGCATCCCCAGTTCGTGTACGGGCAGGAACCAGAGGGGATAGTGGATCAGGAGCATGGTCAGGGCGGCGATCTGCAGGCCGGTCTTCCACTTGCCCATGGGTGCGGCATCCAACACCACGCCTTCGGATGAGGCCATGGCGCGCAGGCCCGTCACGGCGAATTCCCGGCCCAGGACCGCGATCACCAGGGGGACGCCCCAGGCGGGGATGCGGCCCACGGCCACCAGCAGCACCAGGGCGGTCATGACCAGCAGCTTGTCGGCCAGAGGGTCGAGCAGCTTGCCCACGCGCGTGATCTCGTCGTAGCGGCGCGCGAGGTAGCCGTCGAGGAAATCGGTCAGCGAGGCGGCCAGGAAGGCGAAACCGAAGACGGTGCTCCAGAACTTGCCCGGCTCGGCCAGCAGGACCAGTAGAAACGGGGCGGCGAAGATCCGCGAGAGCGTGATCGTGTTCGGCACGTTCCAGATGTTCTCTCTGGCCACGGCATCTCTCGAAATCTTGGTGTTGGTTTCAGCGGAAGTCTGCATGGTATCGCCTGTACAACTTCATCACCTTCTTCACGTAGGTCTGAGTCTCGCGATACGGGGGAATACCGTCATGGCGCCTCACGGCGGTTGGCCCGGCATTGTAGGCGGCCAGAGCCAGCGTCGTGTCGCCCTCGAAGCGGCCGATCATCTTCTTGAGATAACGAGTGCCACCCTCGATGTTCTGCCACGGGTTGAGCGGATCCGCCACCCCTAGCGAGGCAGCAGTACCCGGCATGAGCTGCATGAGCCCGAGAGCACCCACATGGGACACGGCATTGGGGTTGAAGGCGGATTCCGCGTGGATCACGGCCTTGACCAGCGCCGGGCTCACGCGATGCGTGCGGCCCGCCTGGGCAATCACTGGATCGAACTTGCCCGTCTTTACGCCGAGCTTCAGCTTCTTCGGGTAGTGGGGCCGGATGGATTTGGGCCGGTAGGCCTTGTAGCCCTCGTGCAGCGGCGTATCGGTGAAATACATGCGGCCGTCGGCGTCGACGAACTTGTACAGCTGGGCAGAGGCCGGGGCCGCAATCAGCAGCAGGCCGATCGCGCTCAGCATTCCCAGAGCGACTCTTGCGAGTCGAGTTCTCGTCTCCGTACCCACGTTCGATTCTCCGATTCCCTGGCCACCCCGACGCCAGAAGCGCCTTCAGGAGCCGACTGCAGAACAGCCGGCATGTCGTCTATCGGCGCTCATGACTCTGTGGTTTAGGCCCCCCAGTCAAGAATCAATCCGGATGAAAATCGAGCGTTTAGCTAGCGGGCTTGCGCATTTGCGCGTGTCTTGCCGGGCACTTTGCGCGCCACCTGCGTACACTCGGACCCGTGGCGATCGCGAGTGATTTCCTGGTGATTGGAAGCGGGATCGCAGGGTTGAGCTTCGCCCTGCGTGTGGCCGAGCACGGGTCCGTGGCGGTCGTGACCAAAAAGGGCACCGCGGAATCTGCGACGAATTACGCGCAGGGGGGCATCGCCGCTGTCTTTGACCCCGAAGACTCCTTCGAAGCCCACATAGCGGACACCCTGAGAGCCGGAGCCGGCCTGTGTGACGAAGACGTGGTCCGCTTCGTCGTCGAGTCTGGACCCGAGGCAGTTTCGAGCCTGATCGATCTGGGGGTGCGCTTCGACAAGAGTGAGAACGAGCGGCCGGGGTACGACCTGGGCCGCGAGGGCGGACACTCCGCACGGCGGGTCCTGCACGCAGCGGACTTCACGGGTCAGGAAATCGAACGCGTGCTGGTCGAACGCTGCGAGAGCCATCCGAACATCCAGATCGTACCCGACGCCATCGGCGTGGATCTGGTCACGAGCGAAAAGCTCGCCCTACCCGGCCCGCAGCGCATCCTCGGAGCCTATGTTCTCAGCGAACTGCAGGGCGAGGTATCGGCCTTCCGGGCGCCGATCGTCCTGCTGGCCACGGGCGGTTGCGGCAAGGTCTACGTCTACACGAGCAATCCCGACATCGCTTCGGGAGACGGAATCGCCATGGCGCAACGGGCCGGCGCGTCGATTGCGAACATGGAGTTCATCCAGTTTCACCCGACGTGTCTGTTCCATCCCGACGCGCGTTCATTCCTGATCAGCGAAGCCGTGCGCGGCGAAGGCGCGATCCTGCGCAACGCGGCCGGCGAGCACTTCATGCCGCGGTACGACGAACGAGCCGACCTGGCTCCAAGAGACGTCGTAGCGCGATCGATCGACTTTGAACTCAAACGCTCGGGCGATGATTGCGTGTATATGGACTGCACCGCACTCGACCCGGCCTTCTTGCGCGGGCGCTTCCCGAACATCTACGAGCGCTGCCTGAGCTACGGCTTCGACATGACCAAACAGCAACTCCCCGTGGTACCGGCAGCGCATTACTGCTGCGGAGGTGTGCGCACCGATCTGCGCGGCGAAACCGACATCCAGAACCTGTTCGCCGCGGGCGAAGTCACCTGCACCGGCCTGCACGGCGCAAACCGACTCGCCTCCAACTCCTTGCTCGAAGGCGTGGTATTCGCCCGCGCCGCAGCTAAAGAAGCCATCGAACGCACACGCAATGGTGTAGAACCACCACCGGAACTCCCGCCCTGGGATTCGGGCAACGCAGTCGACCCCAGCGAAGCCGTACTGGTCAACGCGAACTGGGACGAGATCCGGCGCTTGATGTGGAACTACGTCGGCATCGTGCGCAGCAACAAGCGACTCGATCGCGCGCTGCGCCGCATCGAGATGCTGGAACGCGAGATCCGTCACTACTACTGGGATTTCAAGCTGACCGCCGACCTCGTGGAATTGCGCAACCTGGCCACCTGCGCGGAACTGATCACGCGCTGCGCTCGAGGCCGCAAAGAAAGCCGCGGCCTGCACTACACAGTCGACTACCCGGAAACGCTCGAAGAAGCCGAAGATACGCGCATCTCTACAGGCGGTATCTGACGATCTGCCGAGCGTATCGCGTCAGAAGCCCCGAATGAAACGCCCACCCAGGCCCAGGATCTGCTGGAACGGGTAGAAGATGATCTGCAATACGTGGCCAATCTGGGCCGAAACATTGGCCGGAACGAAAATCACGTCTCCTGGCTCCAGTGGGTAGTTCGTAGTTGAGTCGCCCTTTTTTGTAATGGCGTTGTAGTCGACCTTGTAGACGCTACCGCCTTCGGGTCCGGGTCGCGCCAGGCGACCGGAGCCGAGCATTGCGAACTGGGCGGGTCCCCCAGCCGCGAAAAGCGCATTGAGCACCGTCGCATCCCCGACCAGCGGATACGCGCCAGGACGCCCGACCTCGCCGAAGACGAAGTACACGCGACTATTGGACTGCTGGAGCGTGACGGTGACGTCCGGCTGGACGATGAACTCCTCGAGCCTCTTGGTCACTTCTTCGCGCACCTGCTGAACGGTGCGGCCTCGCACTTCCACGTCGCCGATCAGATCGAAGGAGATCTTGCCATCGGGCCGCACAGTGAGCTGCCGAATCATCGCGGGCTCTGGACGTACGTTGATCGTCAGTACGTCGGGTGGGGCCAGGTGATACTGGGGAGTGAACTGCGGTCGTCCGGGAACTGCGCCGGGAACACAACCGGTCGTGCCGAGAAATAACGCCAGCCCGACAATCGCAGGCTGCCAGAAACGAAGACCCTTACGTAGACCGATACGAAGACCCATGACTCCCCCCGACTCGGAACCTTCCGAGCTTCTCGGGTAGAAGGTATAGCGGGCTTCGGTGCCGGGGTCAGCTCGCGCCGCGGGCGGAGATGACGGCGGGAAGGGTTGCGACGAGGATCTGCAGATCGAGCAGGAGCGACCAGCGCTCCACGTACTCCAGATCGAGCTTCACCCAATCTTCGAACTCGATCTCATTGCGGCCCGAAACCTGCCACAGACAGGTCAAGCCGGGGCGCATGCTCAGGCGCCCGTAGTGATCGATCTCGTAGCTTTCCACCTCTCCCGGAACGGGGGGACGCGGACCCACCAGGCTCATCTGTCCATAGATGACGTTGAGCAACTGTGGCAGTTCGTCAATCGAGAACTTGCGCAGAAAACTCCCCACGCGCGTGATACGAGGATCGTTGCGGATCTTGAACACCGGCCCGGAGAGCTCGTTGTCCGATTGCAGGTCTTCGAGCTGCTGTTCCGCACCGGTCGTCATCGTCCGGAATTTCAGGCAAGGGAAAACCCGACCACGCAGACCACAGCGCTTCTGCGTGAAGATCACGGGTCCCGGGGAGTCGAGCTTGATCGCGAGTGCGACAGCAAGCCACAGCGGCAGGGTAGCGATCAGCAATGCGGCGGCACCGGCCACGTCGATCAGCCGCTTGAGACCGAGCTTCCACCACGGGTAGTGGCCGCGCACGGCGTAGTCAATCGCCGGAATCCCGTTCAGATCACTGCGCACGATCCGAGCGGCGCGCGTGTCGAAGAGATCGACGGGGATCGTCACATCGATTCCCAGAGTCTCGCAGACTCCAATCGCATTGGCGGTCGCATCGTCGGCCAGGAAGCGACGGGGCAAGCCATACACCACCCAGTTGATGGCCTCACGGCGCGCAATCTCGGTCAGCCGCTCCAGGCGGCCCAGGTAGCTATCCCCGAGCGCCTCGCGATCACCGCCGGCCGGATCGTCGTCAAGAAAGCCAACCACGCGGACGGGCTTTCCACCGTGCGAGGCTGATTCCAGGGAGTCCGCGAGCTTGCGCGCGCGCTCACCCGTTCCGAGTACGAGCGTCTTCACTTCCGCAGATCCGCGGCTTCCGTTCTTCGTCATCGCTACGAGGGACTTCAACATGGTCTGGTCACTTCCGACAGATTCAGGAATTGATCTCTACTTGGAGCGGGCTATGCGGCGACGAAGCCAGGACTTCGACTCACCTTCAGGCTGGTTGTGGTACGGCGACTCCAGGTAGGCCGGGTAGACATACGGGTCACCGCGATCGACCTGGTTGAAGACCACACCAAGTACGTTGGCTTTGGCTCGCTCCAGGTCTGCGCGAATGCGACGCAATGCGCGCCGGTCGATGCTCCCCAGTTTGTGCACGAGCACCGTTGCATCCGCATCGGCCGACAGGATCAACGCATCGGAGACCGCCAACAAAACCGGCGAGTCGAGAATCACCAGATCGTACTGGTTCTTGATACGAACCATGATCAGATCGCGCTTGGCAGACGTGATCAATTCCGAAGGATTGTCCGGCAGACTACCCGCGGCGAGCACATCGAACTCCGCACCCTCGGGGCGTTGCACTGCGTCTTCCAGACGCGTGGTACCACGCAGGACCTCGGACAGACCCGGCGAGCGAGCCAGATCGAACACTCGGTGGGCGCGGGCACGGCGCATATCCGCGTCGACCAGGAGCACCTTTCGGCCCATGAGCGCAAAGCTCGAAGCCAGATTGGCGGAAACCGTCGTCTTTCCCTCGCCCGCCACGGCACTGGTCACGAGCAGGGTATCCAAGTCGCCACGGCTCATGGAGAACAGCAGTGAAGTGCGCAGATTGCGGTAGGCCTCGGAAGCGGGCTCTCCAACTGCGGTGGCGCATTGCCGCTCGGGAATGACTTCGTCTTCACCCGAGGCGGGCACCAGCGCGAGCATCGGCACTCCGAGTGCGTCGGTGACCTCTTCGGGTTCGCGCACACGCGAATCGAAGAGTTCCAAAAGCACGCCCATGCCTCCACCGAATGCAAATGCGGCGACGATGCCGACCAGCAATAGCATCGGACGATTGGGACTGATCGGTCCACCCGGCGGCACTGCATAGTCGAGCACGGTCACGCCCGGGTGCTCAGTAGCGGCCCCCAGCATGGTCTCGTTGCGGCGCTTGAGCAGGACCTCGAGCATCTGCCGATCGACCTGGAGTTCGCGCGTCAGCTGGTCGTACTTGTTCTGGACTTCGGTCCCCCCCTGGACTCTGTTGGCAACCCCCTCGAGGTTCAGCTTGAGCCCAACGACCCGTGTCGAAAGAGCGGCGCGCTCTGCGGTCAGGCGCTCGACCTGACCGGCCGCATTTGCACCCTCGGTCTGCCCGAAAAGGTCGACGAGTTGGGGGTCGATCTTGGCGGTCAGTCCGCGCACCACGGCTTCTAGCCGACGCACGTGCGGATGTGTTTCGGTATAGGTCAACCGCGCGGCGTCGAGAGCCGCGCGAGCTTCCCGGTACTGGTCCATCTGACGCTGGGTTTCTTCGGTCTGCTCGAAACGGTTGACCCGCTTTTGATTGGCCGCGCGGGCCTCTTTCAGGCGACGCTCCACGACCATCAGTTCGATCTCGGCGGCATCGACCTGCTTCTGCAACTCGTCGCGCTTTGCCGCAGAGCTGGTATCGATCGAGATGCCGGACTGCCGCACCAGATCGTCGATCGCCCGCTGGCGGTCGTCACTGCGTCGGCGCAATTCGTAAGTCTGTTCGTTGAGCCAGGTCAGGGCTTTGCGGGAAGCCCCGCTGTGCTGATCGCGGCGGTAATCGGCGAGAGCGTCGGCCGTCGCATTGGACAGAAAGGTCACCTCGACGGGATCGAAACCCCAGGCGGCGATCCTCAGGACGGTGCCGCCACCGTCGCCCTCTACCTCGATTCGCGACATGAGCTGCTGTACGCGCATCTGCCTCACCTGGTCGGGCGAGGGTCGGGGCGGCAGCGAGCCGAAACCCGCCTTGGCCTTGATCTGGTCGATCAGCGACGGGTCCGAGGCCTCGTCTCGCGGGGACGTCGGAAGTTGATCGACGATGCGACCGAGGACCGCGCTGGAGCGCACCAGGCTGGCCATCGAGGCCACCATCTGGCGGTGTCGACGCGGGCCCGATGCGATGATCTCGGCGCCGATATCCATGACCTCGGGCCTTTGCTGGAGCGCTACGGTTGCCTCGGCGCGATAGATCGCGGGCTGCTGGAACGGATAGATGAAGGCGGGAACCAGGGCCACCAGCGTGCCTATGATCATCACCCAGCGGCGCCTGCGCACAAACTGCCAGATCCTGGTCATATCGAGCGTAGTTTCAGCCGATTCCGATTCGTCGCTGTAGTCGAACTCGTTCCGCACTGGCATCGTCCTCTTCCGCTATTTCGGCTAGACAGTCCTGTTCAGACCTGCCGCTCCCCACTGCATCCACACGTAGCAAGTCCTGTTCCGATTATAACTCCACCACGCGGCGCCTGGGCGACTAGACTGGGCATTTCTGTATCCCATCGCAAGCAGGAGCAAACCTTACGTTACTCAGATAGTGACCTTCCGGCACCCGAGTTGCACTTCGCTGGACCCTTGGCGACTCTGCCAGGCGCCCTGCGGACAGATCAGACTCCCCGGACACTCCTGGCCAACCCTGACTCACGATCTGACTCTCAATCTAACTTCCAAGAAAGGGTGGGAAATCCCCTCATTCCCGAACCCGATCCGGCCGACGAGTTCAATCTGCACATGGAATCCACGCAAGAAGACGCCTCCGGCTCGGTAGCGGTTTCCCCGGCCGATATCAGCTTCGCTGCGGCCATCGCTCTGGCCTGCGCAGGTGTGTGCTATCCGGCCGTCAACCTGCTGCGCTACATGTGGACCAGTTCCGAGTTCTACGGTCATGCGTATGCCGTGCCAGCCGTCGCAGCCTATCTGCTCTACCGCAATCGCGCCAAGATCCGAGTCGGGTTCAGCGATCTGCAGCCTCCACTTCTCGGCGCCCCCCTACTCTTTGCCGTTGCCGCACTCGAGGGCATCGCGATCCTGGGGGACATCGGCTTTGGAGCCGCCGTCGGCATCCCTTTCCTGCTCGCAGCCACGGCCTTCGCGATCGGGGGGCGTCGCCTGCTCACACCCATGGCATTGCCGCTGGTCTTCCTCATCCTGATGGTTCCGCCGCCGGCCTTTCTCCTGGACCAGGTGTTGATCCAGTTGAAATTCTTCGTCACGGACGTGTCGGTGAATCTGCTGCAGACGTTTGGGCAGGTAATCAGCGCCCGCGGAAATCAGGTCATGGTGCCGGGCCACACGCTGTTCGTCGCCGACGCCTGCAGTGGACTGACTTCGATCGTCACCCTCCTGCCCCTGTCCGCGATCGTCGCCTTCTTCCTGAGTCACGGAATCTGGCGACGCCTGGTCGTGGTAGGGAGCGTGATTCCACTGGCCGTCAGTGCGAACATCTTTCGCGTCACTCTCACCGTCCTGCTCGTATCGAGCTATGGCGGCGAGTTTGCCGAGGGCATGCTGCATGAGACATTTGGCCTGGGAACCTACATCGCTGGGACTCTGGCGTTGATCGGCGTGGCGAAGGTGTTGCGATGAGCAGGACCGTGCGTCTGGCCGCAACACTGATAGCTGTGCTGATCCCGTTGCTCGGCGTATGGCGATTCATCGTACTGACCGAGGCGCCGCCTGGCACTGAACTATCGTCCGACCTGCCGGCACAGATCGGACCGTGGAAGCTCACCTCAGAAGAGCAACTCGATGCGAACATCCTCGAGATCATCTCACCGCTGACGTACGTCATGCGCCTGTACGAAGCACCCGGCCGGATGCCGATCTGGATCTACGTGGGCATGTATGCCGGCCGGGCCGGTTATCTCAGCGGCGCCCACGACCCCAAGGTCTGCTACCCGGCACAAGGCTGGGAAGTACTCGAATCGAAAGGCATCGAAGTCGATGTCGGGGACGAGGAAATGCACGCCACCCTATTGGCCGCACACAGAGATCAGCGTAGCGAGGCCGTGCTCTATTGGTTCCAACCGGCGGGGCGCTGGTCTTCGCGCGGTGCATACGAGCAGATTCGCCGCATGTTCGACGCGGTTGCGGGCCAGCCACAGTACGCGTTCGTGCGATTGTCAGGCTCCAAGGAAACGGGACCAGACTCCAATCGCGACCTGATCGAGTTCGCCACAACGCTCGCACCGTCTGTACGCGGCGCGGTGGAACGACTTCTCTAGGGCATCACGGTGTCTTTCCCGGAGGTCGCGCTGCTCGCATGGATACCGGTCGCAGCACTCGCGTTCTCCCTGGTCCGCCCTACCTGGGCCGCCCTGTTCACCTACCTGGGCGGGATGCTGATCTTGCCCGAGGACGTCGCCTTCGACGCACCTTTTCTGCCGCCGGTCGGCAAGCAGGAGATGGCGGCGATCTGTCTTCTGATCGGTGCCGTCCTGCGAGTACCCGATCGACTGCGCAAAGCACGACCCGGTCGCGGTCCCGACTGGATCTTCGTCGTCTTGATCGCGTCCACCATCGCCACCGTGCTCACCAACACGGACCCGCTTCCCTATGGCGAGTTCGCCGGTTACAGCCTTACACCCTACGACATCATCTCGATGACGGTTCGCGATCTGCTCCGGTTCGGGCTGCCGTTCTTCCTCGGACGGGCGCTGATCCGCACGCGCCGCGACCTGCACGACCTGATGGTTGCGGTCGTCGCTGCGGGAATCGTGTATTCGCTGTTCATCCTTGTGGAGTTGCGGCTCAGTCCGCAGCTTCACTACTGGGTCTACGGCTACTACCAGACACACTTCTTCACCACGTCCCGAAGCTGGGGCTACCGACCGATGGTCTTCATGAGCAGTGGTCTGGCGCTCGGGATCTTCATGGCCATCGCGGCCATCGCCGCAGCGACACTTGCACGCGCCCGGGTCAGGGTCTTTGCCGTGTCATCGCGAGTGATCACGCCCATCCTCACGATCATGCTGGTCCTGTGCAAGAGCTACGCAGCCATCGTGTACGGCCTGGCGGCGATTCCGGTCGTGTTCTTTGCAAGTCCGCGCTTGATTCGAACATTTGCGAGCGTCTGCGTGTTCCTGGTCGTCAGCTATCCGGCTGCGCGCGCCGTGGGGGTGTTCCCGAGTGATCAATTGGTTGCCATCGCCGAATCGATCGACCCCGATCGCGCGCAATCACTGGAGTTCCGTTTCGACAACGAAGACATGCTGCTGGAACACGCTTTCGAAAGACCCCTGTTTGGCTGGGGTGCCGGGGGACGAAACCGCGTCTTCGATGTCCGCACGGGTGGCGACCGGACCATCATCGACGGATTCTGGATTCTCTGGATCGGTACGAGAGGCCTGATCGGCTGGGGCCTCGTCTTCGCACTCCTTCTCGTTCCGGTGGTCTATGCAGGCCGCAAGATGCCCAAGATCCCCAGAAGAGAAGACCGCGCAATGCTTTTGGGGTTGGGCGTGATGATCAGTGTGTACACCGTGGACCTGCTGCCCAACTCGTTGTTCAGTAACTTTCCAATCTTCCTGGCCGGGGCGCTCTTCAACGGGGCGAAGAGCCTCTCGACTCCGGAGCAAAAGCGAACGCGACCTTTCGCAGATGGATCGAAGAGGCAACGACCGGAGTCGCTTGCGCAGATTCCCGATTCCGAAGACTCCGAGTAGCTAGCGCGCAGATCCGCCGGGAAACACGCCCGGGCCGGTCGAGTTCGATTGCCGGAAAACGCTTCAATCTGCTTCGGATCCTCGAGGGAGTGATGCATCCGCATCGGGAGACGGAAACGTGCGATCGAGACAGGTGATGTAGTCGAACGGCGGTTCCCAGTCGAGAGCCCGGCGAATCTTGCGGTTCGAGAAACGCAGTGGCTTGAACCGGGCCTCAAAGCGACGCGGCACCAGGAGACCCGGAAATCGGGCACCTCTGGCGAGTGCAGAACCCAGTACCCCGATCGCTCGCACGACAGCGAAGGCAAACGCGTAGGGCACCCTGACGCAGGTGGCCTCGGATCCCGACCTGCGTTGGTATTCCTCGGCGTATCCCCAGGCGGACGCGCCCTCATCGTCGACTACGTTGAAGATATGCCCCATTGCCCGAGCATCCGTCGCGGCGAGCACGAAACAACTCGCACAATTGTCGACATGCGTAAGAGGCATGCGACGATCGCGATCGCCAAACACCACCAACCAGGAGCCGACTCTGGCACCGATGCCCGCGAGATCCGCCCTCCCCTCACCCCACACGAATCCCGGTCGCAGGACACATAACTCCCAGGCATTCTCGCTTGCCTTGCGTCGCACCAGCCGTTCCTGTTCGATCTTTGCGATCGCGTAGGCATCGCGCTCTGCCATCGTTTCATCGAGCGGCGTGTCCTCATCCAAGACCCCCAGAGCCGCTTGGTAGTCGTAGACTGCGAAACTGCTGCAGTGCACAAGCTTCCGGGTCGTGGAAGTCTTCATCGCCTCGAGCAGGCGCTCGGTCGCGGTGACGTTCGCTGCGAACTGCGCTTCTTCAGTGGCAGCGGCACCACCGGCCAGGTGGACCAACACGTCGATCTGTGAGAATGCGTGTTCGAGATCCGCCGATTCCAATAGATCTGCGCTGAAGATCTCGACCGCAGCGGGCCAGCCGAGAGCTTCGATCGAGTGGCCCGGGCGCACGAGCGCACGCACTTCGATTCCCTGCTCCACAAACGCGCGAACCACACGGCGGCCCAGAAATCCGCTGGCACCGCTCACCAATACCTTCAACACCAATACTCCTCGCGCTGAAGAACGTGCACCAGTCCGCCAACGGCTTCCACTGGACCCTTCAATAACCCGATCCGAGGGCTTTCGCCCGCGCTCTCCGGGTGAGCCGCGCGATGCGTTTGGTAGACTCCGGCCGCAATGTGTGGGATAGCCGGCGCAGTGGGTCGCCTGGACCCCGAAGTAATCGAAGGCGTGCGCCGGATTGGCGTGAGCCAGCGCCACCGTGGACCGGACGCCGAAGGCCACTGGACCAGTCCACCCAGCGGACCCGGCGTCGGCGCTTGCTTCGCCCATCGTCGCCTGGCGATCATCGATCTGTCGGAACGGGGAATCCAGCCGATGGTCGACCGCGAGACCGGCAACGTGTTGTGTTTCAACGGCGAGATCTACAACTATCGGCAACTGCGACACGATCTCCTGGAAAAGGGAACCGCTTTCGAAAGCGAAGGCGATTCCGAGGTCATTCTGAAGGCGTACGCAACCTGGGGGGATGCGTGCGTACAGAAATTGCGCGGCATGTTCGCGTTTTCGATCTGGGATGCATCGCGGCGCCGCGTTCTGCTCGCGCGCGACCGCGTGGGCGTCAAACCCCTCTACATCGCCGAGATCGAAACCCCGGCCGGGGGCCGCGCGCTCCTGTTCGCGTCCGAGGTGCGTGGCCTGCTCGAAAGTGGCCTGGTCCGACGCCGCCTCGATCCCGCAGCTCCCGCCAAGTTCCTCTGGAACGGTTTCGTCCCCGGACCCGAAACGATCATCTCGGGCGTGAGGTCGCTTCCGGCCGGGCACACGGCCTGGGTTGCGGACACCGGACGCATCATCGAGCAAAAGCGCTACTGGCGCCCGCCTTCGGCGTCCGAGACCTCCGATCAACCAGAGGCCCTGGGCGACGCTTTGCGCGGAGCCGTCGCGTCGCGAATGATCAGCGATGTTCCGCTGGGAGTATTCCTCTCGGGCGGCATCGATTCGAGTGCGGTAGCCGCACTCGCCGTCGAGTCGGCGGGTTCGGTTCGCACCTTCAACGTGAGCTTCGACGAAGCCGGATTCGACGAAGCCGAACACGCCAGAGCCGTGGCTGCCGCGCTGGGCACACAGCACCAGGAAATTCGGCTGACACAGGATCGTTTCAAGGCTCAGCTGGAGGAAGCGCTGGGAAGCCTGGACCAGCCCACCTTTGACGGCATCAATACCTACGCAGTCAGTCGGGCGGTGCGCGAGGCGGGAATGACCGTGGCGCTTTCGGGGGCTGGAGGCGATGAGATCTTCGCCGGATACCGCAGCTTTCGGGATCTGCCGCAGGCTCGAAACTGGTCGCGCCGACTCGCAAATGTGCCGGAACTCTGGTTGCGCGGACTCGCGGCCCTCGTGGCGCGCATTCGCGAGCCGCGTCGCGCGGGAATTCCGTTACAGACTCGCTGGGGAAAGCTAGGGGATGCGCTTGCGACGAGGGGCGACCTCGTCGACTTGTACCAGGTCGCCTATGCGCTGTTCACGCGTTCTTTCCAGAGACGACTCCGACTCGATCCCGAACCTGCGGGCGTTTCCCACGGCATGGCAACGACGCGCGCCTGCGAACTCGAGGAACTCATCGCGAGAGAACCCGATCTGCATGCGATCTCACAGCTGGAACTCTCCTGCTTCATCGGCGACCGTCTGCTTCCGGATACGGATTCGACGAGCATGGCCGTCTCGCTGGAAGTCCGCGTACCGCTGGTCGATCACGAGGTCATCGCGGCGGCCGCACACCTTTCTCCCAGCCAGCGCTACGGAAAGCTGGGCAGGAAACAGGCCCTGAGAAGCCTCGCGCTCGACAAGCTCGATCCGGCCTTATTCGAGCGACCCAAGGCGGGCTTCGAACTGCCACTCGAGCATTGGAGCCGAGACGCATTGATGGGCGAAATCGACGCGAGCTTCGCCGACCGCGAGCGCCTGGAATCGATTGGCCTCGATCCCGAGGGCGTTGCCGAGTTGTGGCGCGCGTATCAGGCCAGGGCGCCCGGACTCTACTGGTCGCGCATCTGGGCGCTTTTCGTACTCCTGCACTGGACTCGGGTACACCGGGTAACGCTCTAGCCCGCATTTTTCACGACGGCGCGCAGTAAAGGATCCGGGCTAACGGGCACTCCTGCTGCGCCACAGGCCAGCCAGGCGCGCGTATTGCCAGCGGTGGAGTTCCCGGCGGAACTCCTGGTCTTCGTAGCGCGGCACTCTGCGTATGGCAGCCCAGAGATAGCCCGCGATGATCAGCAGGCCTCCGAGAACTCGCGGGCGTTCGCGCATGCGAAACACGCCACTGGCCACGACATACGGAAACGCCGAGCCCATGAACCACTGGCCCCGGCCCCAGCGCATTCGTCCGACGAAGATGTTTCGCTCCGACGAGCCCATCAGGCGCAGATGAATCAGCCGAAGGTCCGGATCGTGGAAGCTCTGCGAGCGCTGACCGAGCATGCGTACGCGATGGATGTCGATTCCATCCCACATGGCTTCGCGAACGAAACCACCGATTCGCTCGAAAGATCCGCGCCTGTACAGCTTGAACTGGCCCGCGACCATATCGTCGATGATGTACTCCTCCACGAGTTCATCCGCCTCGCGCCGAAACACCTTGCCGCTGGCGCACGCCAGATCGGGATCCGCCTCGAACAGGCGCAGCATCTTCTCCAGGTAGCACGGCTGGAATTCCAGATCGACATCCATCTTGGCAACGAAGTCGTAGTCGATATCGACGCTCTCGAGCCCTGCATAGAAAGCATCGACGACCCCACCGCCGACCTTGCGCCGCCCGCGATCTTCCCTGCGCACGACGCGCAGCCAGGGAATCGAGCGGCTCGCCTTCTCGAGAATCTCGGGCGTGCGATCACTGGAGCCATCATCCACGACCACCCATTCCGTGGGCGGACAGGTCTGCGCCCGCATACAGGCGATGGTCTGTTCCAGTGTCGCCTCTTCGTCCCGACACGGTGAGATGATTACGATCGCGGGCATCCCAGGCATGATATCCACTCGAATTCGTCTTGCAGCCCGGAAGCGCCGGTTTCACCTGATGAAAAGCGATTCGCTATAGTCCCCGCCTCGATGCAGCAGTGGATCGACGCGCTCAAGGCACCGCTGGCAACGGCATTCCCCAACGCTGGGACTGTCGACGAAATTACCCGTTTGTGTCCAGCGAAGGACATTGCGGACGACACGCTCAAACTGCTCGTGCGCGACAGTTCCGGTCGGTCCCTTGCTGTCGTCATCTGTTCGTCGTCAGCCGTACCCGGGCAAGTCGCGAAGGCCATGCAACGCGCTCGGGACGCGAGGTCCGCTCTCGGGACGGAACTGGGACGACATGTCCTGGAACCCCTTTTTGAGGGCGAGTTTCAAGGACTCAGCTATGCGGTGCTGCCGCACTGCGACGCCCTCAGCAACAGCCGCATCGGATGGCACCTGCAGCGGCGTCGCCTTCGGCCAACCCTACTCGGCTGGTTGCGCGCAACGGCATCCGAGACGCTCGCGCAACCTGATGAAACCCTAGTGCAACGCGACTTCGTCGAGCCGTTGCGCAGGCTGGGTCGCCTGGACGGATGGCCAGGAGCATTGCGCGAAACCGCGCTCAACGCGGCGGCCCGCGCGGCCGAAGAACACTGGTCGCCACGCTACGTCCTGATTCACAACGACTTCTGGCGGGGGAACGTGCTCTTGGACTCGACCCGTTCCGGTCCCTGGCCCGAGCGTTTCGTGGTCATTGATTGGGGTGGATCCAGGGTGCGGGGCCACGCGATTTTCGATCTGATT
>JAAELY010000552.1 GCA_024226335.1 bacterium | reverse complement strand
GCTCTCTACGAGCCCGAGGAGGTGCGCCTGACCACCCGCGACGGCCGGATCTTCGAGCTCGACCTTGCAGACGGCGTGACAAAGCTCGAGGATCTGAACGGCAACCAGTTGACCATCACGCCGGACGGCATCATCCACTCGAGCGGTAAAGGCATCGCCTTCGAGCGCGACGCTCAGGGCCGGATCGAACGCATCACCGACCCGATGGATCGGGTCATGTCCTACGGCTACGGCGCGCAGGGAGACCTCGCCAGCTTCACCGACCGTGCCAGCGCCGTCACCCGCTTCACATACGAGGACCATCGCCTGCGCGACATCGAGGATCCGCGCGGCGTCAAGCCGATCCGCAACGAGTACGACGCCGAGGGGCGTCTCGTGCGCCATATCGACGCTCTTGGCAAGGTGATCGAGCTCGTTCATGAGCTCACCAACCGCCGCGAGATCGTCACCGATCGGCTGGGTGCTTCGCGGGTGCTGGAATATGACGCTCACGGCAACGTCGTGCGCGAGACCGACGAACTGGGTCAAACGACGATTCGAACCTTCGGCGAAGAAAATCGAATGCTTTCGGAGCAAGATCCTCTGGGAAACAAGACGACTCTGAGTTACGATAGCGACGGTGATCTCATAACGGTGACTGACGCCTTGAACAACGGATTCGAATACACCTATGACTCGCGAGGGAATCGTTTGTCGGAAACCGATCCAGTGGGCGTTGTTTTGACGAGCTCATATGACAGCCGGGGCAACCAACTGAGCGCCGTGGATGACCTGGGAGGCGTGATGAGCTTCGCCTATGACGCGGCCGGGAATCTCCTGACAGAAACTGACGCATTGGGCAACACGTTGCAGCATGAATACGACGCCTTCGGCCGCCGGACCCGAACGATAGAGCCACTTGGCGTGGAGACTTCCTTCACCTACAATTCGAATGGTGACTTTATGGCCCGATCTACGATTCGCACAAAGCCCGATGGCGGGATGGAGGAGCTGTTGACGACCTTCGAGCGCGACGCCTTGGGGCGAGTGACGACGACCACCTATCCCGACGGCTCGATCGAGCGCAAAGAGTACACTCAGACGGGAAAGATCGCTAAGGTCACCGACACGCTGGGCCGCGCCACCATTTCCAAGTACGATCTCAATGACAGGCGGATAACCGAGATCTTTCCTGATGGAACGGCCCGAGCCCAGACCTACGATGCCGAGGGCCGCATTGCCTCGATGACCGATCGGAACGGC
>JAAELY010000551.1 GCA_024226335.1 bacterium | reverse complement strand
GACAGACTTGACCTGACCCCTGAGCCCTGAGCCGAGGCCATGTCGAATCCCGGTGCTCGGAGCGGGAACGAAGATGGCAAGGAAGCGGCATACGGCAGAGCCGATCATCGCGAAGCTGCGAGAAGCCGAAGTGGCACAGGCCAAGGCTCAGCTATTGTGGCGCCGCTTCAAGTCTCCGTACTCACGACCGCGCAGCTTCACGCTGCGCCCGCAAGGAACCTCTTCGTAATCAGCAGGGCGAAGCGACTTCATTCGCTTCAGTTTACCCTTCCGGGTTTGCAGTATCGATGGAATCCCTGGTTCCAGTAACACGGGAGAATCCGACGGCGCCTTTTGCTGGAGGCGGGAGAGCACTGTTTCGAACGGACCGGTGCCCTCGCGGCACTCCGTCGACAGCGAAAAGAAGCGCCTGAATCACGGATCGGGCTGGTCGCTCCGAATGAACGAATACACGACTGTGTCGTGGGATTCGCCATACAGGAGAAGTCGTCTGCGCGCGACCCCCTCCCGCTCTGCACCGGCTTTCTCCGCAACCCTCTGGCTGGCCCGATTTCCAAGAGCGACCACGATTTCCATGCGCACCAGATCGGTATTCTCGAAACCCCAGTCGCGCACTTCTAGAGTGGCCGCCGTGGCAATGCCCTTCCCCATCTGCGAAGTGCGCACCCAGTAGCCGAGATTCGCTCGCTTGTTCGACAGATCGACGCCATTGAGACCGCACGCTCCAAGCAGGAGTTCGTTCGTGTCGAATACTGCGAACTCGTAACTGGTGCCTTCCTGCCGACCTCTGATCGTCGCTTCCAAAAAAGCCCGGGTTTCCTTTGGGCCGTAGTCGGGTACGCACCAGGGCATCCAAGGACGCAGTTCGGCGGCGGACTCCAAGATCGCCTCCTCGAGTGCCTGCGCGTAGTCGAACTTCCACGGCCGTATTCTCAGATCACTGCTGGGCACGATCGTCCTTCTCCCGCTTCTCCCGCTTCTCCCGGCCGGGTGAAGCTCCGGATCACCATCTAGCTTGCTGGCGTGGCCTGAACAGATGAACGCAGCGCTCGCCTGGCATTCACGGATATCCAGCTGGTCAGAAGAGTGTCGAAAATCAGTACGGCAATCGAGAGGAAACCGGCCAGAAAACCGAGTACCGCGCCGGAAGTTCAGGCCTCCGGGTCGATCGGCTGCCAGCCGTGCAAGAGCTCTTCGCTGTGACGCAGGAAAGCAAAATAGTTGCCGCCGTTGCCGCCCGGCTGATCGCGTTCTCGCGCGATCTCCCAGCCAGAAAGTTCACAGAGCAGGAGTGTGCTCACGCCACCGTGCGAGACGATCGCGATATGCCCCCCGGATGGGTCAGCCGCGCTCAAGCCGCGGACCGCAGCGAGCATCCGCTCCTGGGCGGCCCGCGCGGTCTCCCAGCCGCAAATCGATTCGTCGGGCCTGGCGAAGAACGCGTTCGCTGTTTCTTCAAATTCTTCTGAGGGAAGAAATCCCGTCGCGGATCGATCGTTCTCTCCCAACTCGGCCAGGGCTCGTGCTTCCAGATCCAGATGCGCCGCAAGAAGCGCCGCTCCGTCGAGCGACTTCTGTTCGGTGCTCGAGTAGACGGCCGTTACATCGTTGATCCACTCGGCGCCCAGCAACGCGCGCATTCGCTCCAGTCCACGTTCCGATAGCGGCCAGCGCGGAACCGGTGCCCGCGGGTCCATGACGACGTCGGGATGCGTGATGACGTAGACGCGTCGCTCGCACTCTCGCATGACTCAGACGATCGCGTCGCTTCTGAAGTGGATCACGAGGGATCGTCCGACTCGGTGATCGGTTCGAGTCCCGTCTCTCCGCCGAGTCGCGGCAAGCCGTCGTTCGCGTCGACCCACGGCACTCGGTCGTCGTAGTACACGTGGATCTGCGGTTCGCGATCGATCGGACCCTCCATGTTGGCGAGTGGAATATCAATATGATCCGGAGTCAATCCGGTCACGCAGAACAGCGAACTGCCGCAACGACTGCAGAACGAACGCGTTCCGTGATCGGAAGAGGCGAACTTCACCAGTTCGTCTTTGCCTTCGTCAATCGACAGTTGTTGCTCCGGTACGGCAAACCAGGTGACGAAGCCAGCTCCGTGATTCCGACGGCACATCGAGCAATGGCAATGTCCGCAGAACGAACTCGGCAGCTTTACTGTAAAGCGCACGGCCCCGCAGAGGCAGGCTCCCGACTGAGTGGCAATCGACATGGAGGACTCCGATTGGAGGCGACCCGCTGGCGGACACGCGGGCGCGGTATTTTTTTAGGGGGGGGACGTGAAACGAGTCTACCGGAGTGCTTGCAGGTCGAAAATCGGACTTGACGAGTAGGCGAAATAAAGGCGAAACTACCGTCGGAGAGTTCAGGCAGAAAGGCCGGCGCCAATCCCCCCGACTCTCCACTCCCCGCACCAGCGAGTTCCGTAGAAGTTTGCGCGCATCCCGGTCCTTCCCTGGCCAGAGGTTCATTCACAGGGAATTTCTAATTGTCCGCGGCACGCAAGACAACTCGCTCCATTTCGAAACGCACGCAGGCCAATCCCGGTCGCGTCGCGTGTCTGTTGATTCCCGACCTTCCGCTGGCGGCGGCGCTGCGCAGCGAGCCCGAACTGCGCGGCAAGCCGCTGGCAATTCTCGAAGTGCGCCCGGATCGGCGACACAATCGCGCACCTGCCATTGTCGCCGGCTGGATGCGCGGCATGACCGTCACACAGGCGCGCGCGGTACAACCCGATCTCGAGGTCCGCGCACTCTCGATCGAAGGCGTGCACTCGGCGCACCAGGCCCTGGTCGACGTGGCCAGCTCGGTCACGCCCGGCGTCATGGACGCAACACTCGGCCTGGTGTTTCTCGACCTCGACGGAACGCAGGCCCTGTTTCCATCCGAGCGCGGTCTGCTCACGGCACTCGAAGCGCGACTCGCAGACGTGGGGCTCGAAGCTGCGCGACTCGGCATCGGGTCCACGCGCGGCGTCGCCGCTCTTGCAGCGCGCCATCGCGGTGGCGGACACATCGTTTCACATGCAAAGGCCCAGGAGTTTCTGGATCCGCTTCCGCTCGATCTGCTCGATCCATCCGAAGAGCTGATCGATCGACTCTGGCGCTGGGGGGTGCGAACACTCGGTGAGCTGGCGCGCATCGCACGACCTGCGCTGGGAGCGCGCCTGGGGGAAGAGGGTGTGGCGCTCGCACGCCGAGCACGCGGCGAAGACCTGACGCCGTTTCAGCCTTCCCCACCCAGGATGCGCTTCGAGGAATCACTCGAGTCGGATTTCCCCGTCGGCAATCTCGAGACACTTTCATTCCTGTTGCGCAGCGTGCTCGATCGCCTGTCGCGACGACTGCGCATACGTGCGCTCGCCGCGCGCGAACTCTTGCTCGAACTCACGCTCGAAAGCGGTCGCACCTCCGCTCGCGAAGTAAAGCTGGCCGCACCCACACTCGAAGTCCACGTGCTGACCTCATTGGTACGGCTCTCACTCGAAAGCGATCCGCCGCCCGAACCCGTCGAATGCGCACGCGTAGTCGCCACGCCGGGAAACATCGAAACGGCGCAACTCGATCTTTTCATGCCTCCCCTGCCCGCACCCGCCGAACTCGCGATGACCGTTGCGCGCATCGAATCGCTCTGCGGTCAGGGCACGATCGGCGCACCGGGTCTACAGGACACGCACCAACCTGACGCCGCGCGCATGGAAACGTTCCGCCTCGAACACGAAAAGGCACGCGCCCAGGACTACGAGGCATTGAGTCACTCGGGCACTTCGCAGGCACGCGACGCGTCCTGGAGTGAAGCACCGTCGCTTTCCCCACGCGCCACGATCGCCCTGCGCGCGCTTCGCCCCCCACGCATGGTGCGCGTGCGCGCAGATGAACAACCCGAACACATCGGCCCACTGCACGAGCCCGGCCTCAGCATCGCGGGCGGTGTAGTGCGCCAGTGCGCCGGTCCCTGGCGCCTGTTCGGCGAGTGGTGGGGCGAAAGCCGTTTCGCACGTGACTACTACGACGTAGAACTGTCCGACGAGGGCCTCTATCGCCTGTACCACAACCTGGAAGACAACTCCTGGTACATAGATGGAATCTACGACTGAGACGCCAGCAGTTTCTCCAGAAAGACCCTGGACTCCTCGAAACCCTCCTCGACATACAGAGACCGCGCGACGGATCGTAATCGCGGATCTCCACCACACACAGCCTTTCGCGAAGCGACACCGAGCCGTTCAATCGAGACGGATCTCGTCTGCACTTCGGACTAGGTCGGACTAGGTCACTCGAGGAAGCGTGATCCCGGACTGGCCCTGGTACTTTCCCCGACGATCGGAGTAGCTCGTCTCGCAACGTTGTTCGCCGCGAAAGAAGAGAACCTGCGCGATTCCCTCACCCGCGTAGACCCGGGCCGGAAGCGGAGTCGTGTTGGAGATCTCGAGCGTCACCGTGCCTTCCCAACCCGGCTCGAATGGCGTCACGTTCACGATGATCCCGCAACGAGCGTAGGTGCTCTTGCCCACACAGATCGTCAGGACGTCTTCGGGAATACGAAAGTACTCGACCGTCCGTGCGAGTGCGAACGAGTTCGGGGGAACCACGCAGACATCCCCCTTGATGTCGACGAACGCGTCTTCGCGGAAGTTCTTCGGATCGACGATCGAACTATTGACGTTCGTGAAGACCTTGAACTCGGGGCCGACGCGAACATCGTATCCGTAACTCGAAAGACCGTAGCTCACGATTCCGTCGCCTTCGCAGCGCTCGACGAATGGTTCGATCATACCGTGCTCCAGCGATTGCTCGCGGATCCAGCGGTCGCATTGAATGCTCACGTACTGCCCTCCTCAGATGCGGCCCGACGCATCGGGCTCCCCTCAGTGCTCCCGACCCAGAGTATAACGGGCTCTTTCCTCTCACTCCCTGTCCCCGATGACTGCGATATGCTCCTGGTATGCAGAAATCGATCATCGCCGCCGCCCTGCTACTACTCACCTGTGGAAGTGGGGCGATCGAAGGTGAGGCTGAGCCGAATCCGAAGAATTGGATCTTCAGCCGCGCGGAGCGCAGGGTGACTCTCGAGCTGCGCCCCGCCAATCCCTACACGGTGCGCGTGCGTTTCGCCGATCAGGGTCCGCATCTCTACTTCGAAGTCGAGAGTGCCAACGACGAGGCCTGGGTGGCCGATCTGCGCGCCGAACCCGGTGTGCGCATTGCGATCGGCAAGCGTGTCTTCGCCGTGCGTGCCCAGGAGATCGACGACCCGGACGAGCGCCTGCGCGCCTACAGTCGGCTCTGGTGGAAGCGCCACGATGCCGACCCGCCGCCCAATCTTCGGCCGGAAGACGACACTGCCTATTTCCGGCTCGACCCCCGCTAGCGCAGGCGCCTACGAACTCCGCAGACGAGACGCGACCAACCCGGCGAGCAGCATTGCCAGAAGCAACCCGTAACGCCCGGACAGAACAGGAATCAGTGCCGGCGCGGCCGTCGTGTCGAGACGCACGTCATCGAAATCGACTTCGAGATCCGAGGCGGGGTGGTTGGGGTCGGCGATGTTCAGGTTGACCAGACGGATCCCGAGGGGCAGACCGAGCTGCGCGTGAGTCGTGCCGGTGGTGAGTTCGAGCGTCGTATTCGCGAATTCACCTTCAGGGATCGTGCCCGCCAGGCTATTGTCGTCCTGGGCGACGACGACCCCGCCCGCGAGTAGATCGACGCGATACCCGGGAAATCCGTCGAGTGGGAAGACTCCACCGCCAACAGAGGTACCCGAGGCGATGTTGCCGATGCGGACCTGCAATGTGTACAGGGTCTCAGGTTGCAATGTGTCGGCCAGCGTCTGGACCAGTCCCCATTCGCCCTGGCCTCCAGTGCCAGAATAGCTGAACGCGATTCCGACTCTCTGACCTTCAGGAGCGCCATCGGGAAAGAACGTGTACACGCCGGGAGCACCGATCGGATCGGGCTCGACGGGCGTGAGCGTCCCTATGAAGTAGGTGGGGCCGGCACCACCGTCGGTCACGCCATTGGGGTCGTAAAGATCCCACCCACTAAAGGGTCCGAAGGTAAACTCGTTCGAGAGTGTTTCGCCGGAAATGTCCTCGAATCCGGAGTTGACGAGCGCGAGCGGCGCTGCACCGGCATAGGAGGAGATCCATCCAGATCCGCCCGCACTGAGCGTGAGAAGGAGAAAGAAACGAAGCTGTGTTGCCACTGCGAAGGGCTTTCGCAATGCGGAAACCCGCCTAACGCATGGCTGCGTACCCGATCCCAGAGTTCGTGTCCCGGCTTCTACCTGCACCAGGACAGTCTGGACGGCTCCGCTTGCAGTTGCAACGAATTCCCCACAGTACTTCTCGTGTCTGCTCGTCGAACTGCGCAGCGCCGACCCCGAGCGCTACCCGATCCAACGCTTGCTCAGGCGCCTCTCGACCAGGCTAGGCTAGCCAGGTCGCCGGGGGCAGGACTTCTCTCGGCCGATGAGGAGAAATTCCAACTTCCTGTAGTTCTGATCCAGCCTGGGAAAAAATGACGCACTTCTGTGGGTGACTCGCTTCAAGACCCGCTAAAGCGCCTTCGAATCCGGTACGCGCATTGCACTCTGGTCAACGGGTTCTTGTTTCCCCAAGTCCAACGTGGCGCTCCGACGACCTTCCCGAGGCGGTCACGTTAGGAGGACCAGGCGGTGGCGTATACACACTACGACCGGTTGACTGCACTCGATTCGGCCTTCCTCGACCTGGAGACTCCGGGTGTGCACATGCACGTGGGCTCCGTGGGGATCTTCGATCCTGGGCCCCTGGCCGACGAAGAAGGCGGGCTCGATTTCGAGCGGGTCCTGGTTCTCACCGAGGCCGGGCTCGCGCGCACACCGCGTTTTCGCCAGAAGCTCGCACGCGCGCCGATTTCGGGGCATCCCGTGTGGGTCGACGACGCGCACTTCAATCTGACCTACCACGTTCGTCACACCGCCCTCCCGCTTCCCGGTACGGAGCGACAGCTCAAGCGACTGGCGGGACGCATCATGTCGCAGAAGCTGGAGCGAGAGAAGCCGCTCTGGGAACTCTGGTTCGTCGAGGGTCTGGAGAACGGACGACTTGCCGTCATATCCAAAGTGCATCACAGCCTGATCGATGGAGTTTCAGGTGTGGATCTGCTTTCGGCTTTCATGGGAATCGACGAGGAGTACCGCGCCGAGCGCAGCCACTCGCGTTGGATGCCGCGACCCGTACCCGGCCCTCTGGCACTTCTGGGTGGTGAACTCCGACGGCGCGCGTCGATCCCCGGGCGGGCGCTCTCCGGTGCTGTCAATGCACTTCGCAATCCCGGGCAGACGTACGACGAGGTCTCGCACGCAGTCTCGGGATTCGTCGAGGGACTGGGGAAAGCCATCACTCCCGCCTCGGATACGCCTTTCAATGTCCCAATCGGCCCGCACCGACGCTTCGACTGGACTCGCTTCGACCTTGGCATCGTTCGGGAGGTGAAGGACAAAGCCGGTGCGACGATCAACGACGTCGTCCTCGCGTGCGTCGCCGGTGGTGTGCGCCGCTTCCTCTCAGACCGCGGTGTAGCTCTGGATGGCATCGACTTCCGTGCCTTCATCCCCGTGAGCACCCGTTCCGACGAGGAACACGGCAAGCTCGGGAATCGCGTCTCGATGCTCTTCGCTTCCCTGCCCGTGGGTGAGGAGGATCCGCAGAAGCGCCTCATGGCGGTTGTAGAAGAAACTCGGGGACTGAAGAACTCCGGTCAGGCCAAAGGCACTGAAATGCTCGAGGAACTCAGCGACTGGACGGCGAGCGGATTGCTCACGAGTTTCACTCGACTGTCCTCGGCTCGTCGCAGCTTCAACCTCGTCGTCACCAACGTCCCGGGACCCCAGTTCCCCATCTACCTGAACGGCGCGCGCATGCTCGGAAGCTATCCGCTGGTACCGCTCTACGAGAACCAGGCGCTGGGGGTCGCGCTCTTCAGCTACGACGGCGGTCTCTACTGGGGCTTCAATGGAGACTGGAACGCAGTACCAGATCTGCACGAGTTCGTACTGGCGATCGAAGAGGAGTTCGAAACCCTTCGCAAACTCTGATTCGAACGGTCGACCCCGGTCGAAACCACCACGGCCTGGGCATCGCGGTGCGGCTTGAAGATCAAGCCTGCGCTGGACGACCGCGGATGGGGTATTGATCCAGTACCGCCTTCAGTCCTCGAATGATGTAGGGCAGGTGATTCTGATCGATGGCGAACGTGAACGAGTGCTCTTTTACGGGGTGCTCGGAAGTGATCTGGATACTGGCCTCGATTCCGCCGATCGAATCGCTCGCTTCGAGTGAAGCTGCGAGATTGGGGCCGGTGGTGCGGAGTCGGGCGACTCCTCGGGACTCCTGGTGGAGTACCTCGCATTCGCCCAGGAATTTCGCGACATCGCCGAGATGGAGAAACGGTCCCTCCGTCTTCACGATCGTTCCGGAGTCGCCGCACTCCGCGCTGACCCGCAGCCTGTTTCCGTCCAAGTAGTCTTGAGAATCAGCAAACTGTCGCCCGCAAACCCAGACCTTGAGCAGGGCCACCATGAAATCGGGATCGCGTTCCATCACACGAGGACCGCAGATCTGGCCGTTTCCGCTCGGGGAAGGATGCCCTGCATGCTATTCCCCGCCCCCTGCGAAGCTGTCGATGTCCAGATCGATCCGGCTCCAGGGCACGACTGACGCAACCCAGTCCTGGCGGGCCGGCTGGACGGCCTTCGGATCGTCGAGGGTGCCGGCTTTTACGTACACCTGGCGCGGATGCGTCGGAGATGCCGTGTAGATGGGAGATCCACATTCCGGGCAGAAGAAGCGCGTGAGCTCATTGCCGCTATCTCCGCGTTTCGTGAGCCCTCTTGGACTGCCACTTGTTATGTGAAACTCGGAGAGATCGAAGCGAACACTGATATTGAAGGCACTACCGGTGCAACGTCGACAATCCTCGCAATGACAGTAACCCGCCGGGCCGACCGAACCGCCGTACTCATAGGTGATCTGGCCGCACAGACAGTATCCGTAGATCTTGCTCGCCATCGTCGTTCCTTCTCCGCCCAGCCGACACCTCAAAATTCAGGATCGGGCCGAAGACTGGCTCGTCTACGACCGCCCGCCAAAAGACTCCGGTACTCCGTCGAAAAAGTCGACGAACCCGGTCTCGAGCGAGTAGTCGGCACCGATGACCAGAAGTCCCGCGGTCTGGATCATTTCCTCCAGAATCTCCGATCCGTGCCGCAGTTGGCTGGCGGATGCGCTGATATTGGCCCGAACCGCCTGACGCTCGAGTTCGTCCGGATCATGCTTGAGTTCTGTCTTCAGCAACGGCTCCAGCGCTGGCCGAATGCGATCGACGATCGAATGTATGTTGCGCGACTGGCTCTCTAGCGACTGCTGAAGTGTTTCCAGAGTGGCCTGAACGGCGCCGCAGCTGGAATGCCCCAGAACCACCACCAGTCGCGTTCCGTACCTCGAAGCGGCGTACTCGACGCTGCCGATCTGGGAAGGCGCCACGATGTTCCCAGCGACCCGGATGACGAACAGATCACCCAGCCCCTGGTCAAGGACGATTTCCGCCGGAACACGCGCGTCGGAACACCCCAGAATGATGGCGAACGGTTCCTTGCTCGCCGCCAGGCCACTGGAATGAGTCTGACTCGTGAATGACTCGTGACCCCGAACGCTCGAGACAAAGCGTTGATTTCCGTCACGCAGGCGTTCGAGAGCTTCAAGTGCGGTGCTCATCGACGCTCCGTGCGAGATCTAGCTGTTTTTCGTTGCAGGCTCATGAACTCGATTCCGAGTTCTTGTTGATACGCGATCTGCGGCAACCAGCCAAGGGCGGTGGTGCGGACGAGTGGTGCTTGACATCAGGGCGAACAAAATACGAAACTCGACTTCCCCGATGCCGCCCTCCCCCTCCCCACCTTACATAGAACTAGGCACTCGCAGCGCCTTCAGCTTTCTCGAATCGAGTTCGCCCCCCGAAGATCTCGTGGAACGCGCGGCCGAACTCGGACACGGCGCGCTGGCGCTGGCGGACGTAAACGGTCTGTACGGGCTCCCGCGCTTTCACAAAAAGGCACGAGAGCTGGGCGTAAGGGCGATCGTCGGCTCGCGCATCGCGCTACTGGGCGCAGGCCAGCGGCGACGCAAGTCAGATCCACCGCCCGAACAGGGCCGCGTCACGCTTTACGTGAAGAACCGCGCCGGCTATCGCAATCTGAGTCGCCTGCTGACGCTGGGACACGGCTCGTTCGAAAAGCCCTGGTGTCGCGTCACGCTCGAGCAACTGCGCGAGCACGCCGACGGACTGCTCGCAGTGGTGCGCAAGCCAGAGATCGCAAAGGATGTCCAGGAGATCTTCGGAGACGAAGCCTTTGCGGAGATCTGGCGACACTGCGATCCGCTGGAAGAGCGTTTGAATCGCAAGCTATTGGCCACGAAACTCCCACCGCTCGCCACCGGTGATGTGCGCCACGCGCGACCCGCCGGGAAACGACTACTGGACGCACTCACCTGCCTGCATCACAAGACGCGACTCGACGAAGCGGGACGTCTGCTCCTGCCCAATGCCGAACGCCACCTGCGCGCTCCCGAACAAATCGCGCAGCGCTTCAGCGACCTGCCCGAGGCGCTGCTCAATACTCTGCGAGTCGCCGAGTCGTGCGACTTCACACTCGAAAATCTGGGCTACACGTTTCCCGATTTTCCGCTCGGACCGGGCGAGACATTGCCCGGCCTGCTGCGAAGTCTGTCGGAACAGGGTGCACGCGAGCGTTACGGCAGCGGGGTTCTTTCGGCGAGGGTGCGCGCGCAACTCGACAAAGAACTCGCCATGATCCGCAAGCTCGAACTCGAGGGCTACTTCCTGATCGTCTGGGACATCGTGCGCGAATGCCGTGCTCGCGGGATCCTGTGTCAGGGACGCGGTTCGGCCGCCAATAGCCTGGTGTGCTACGCGCTCGGCATTACTGCAATCGATCCGGTCGGTTATGAACTGCTGTTCGAACGCTTCCTGTCCGAAGAACGCGGAGAATGGCCCGACATCGACATCGATCTGCCTTCGGGGGATCGCCGCGAGGAAATCCTTCAATACGTCTACCAGACTTACGGTCCGCACGGCGCGGGCATGACGGCCAATGTGATCACCTATCGCCCCAAGAGCGCGGTGCGTGAAATGGGCAAGGTCCTGGGCTTTGCGCCCGAACAGATCGACCGCCTGGCCAGGCTCTTGTCGCGCCACGAATTCATCGACGATCGCGAAGCACTCGAGGAACAGATCAGGAATGCGCGCGTGAATCCGGACGCTCCGCGCGTGCGCCAACTGGTGCGTCTGATACACGAGATCCAGAATCTGCCACGCCATCTGGGTCAACACTCCGGTGGCATGGTAATCGCGCGCGGGCGACTCGACGAAGTCGTTCCAGTCGAACCGGCACGCATGGCCAACCGCACGGTTATCCAGTGGGACAAAGACGATTGCGCGGATCTGGGCATCATCAAGATCGATCTACTCGGCCTGGGAATGATGGCGGTGCTCGAGGATGTGATTCCACTAGTGCGCACGCACGACGGTGCCGACGTCGACCTGGCGAAGATTCCACCGGACGATCCCAAGACGTTTGAGTGGCTGCAACGTGCCGACACGATGGGCGTGTTCCAGGTAGAAAGCCGCGCCCAGATGGCAACGCTCCCGCGCATGAAACCGCGCACCTTCTACGATCTGGTAGTAGAGGTCGCCATCATCCGTCCGGGCCCGATCTCCGGCGATATGGTGCGCCCCTATCTCAAGAGACGCGCGGGCCGCGAACCCGTCACCTATGCGCATCCTTCACTCGAACCGATTCTGAAGCGCACGCTGGGCGTTCCGCTGTTCCAGGAGCAACTCCTGCGCATGGCCATGGATATCTCGGGATTCAGTGGTGGAGAAGCCGAAGAACTGCGCCGCGCCATGGGCTTCAAGCGCTCGGTCGAACGCATGGGCGCGATCATGGAACGCTTGCGAGCGGGCATGAGCGAGCGCGGCATTGGCCTCGAAGCGCAGGACGAGATCGAACGCCATATCGGATCGTTCGCACTCTACGGTTTTCCCGAGAGTCACGCCGCCAGCTTCGCATTGCTCGCATACGCATCGGCCTATATCCGGGCACACCACTTCGAGTGCTTTCTCACAGCCATGCTCAACAACTATCCACTGGGCTTCTACAGTCCGGCTTCGCTGGTCAAAGACGCCCAGCATCACGGCGTGCGCATGCTTCCGATCGATGTTCAGGAAAGCGACTGGTTGTGTCACATCACCGACGACAAGAAAGTGCGCCTGGGTTTGCGCTATGTCGACGGATTGCGTGCAGATGCGGGTGAGCGCATTGCAGCAGAGTCGCCATTCGAATCCATCGGCGATCTCGCACATCGCGCACAGTTGCATCGCGACGAACTCGAGTGCCTGTCCGAAGTCGGCGCCTGTGCCAGCCTCGGACTCGAACGACGCGAAGCCTTGTGGCAGATCGCTGCACTCCAGGGCGGACTGCTATCCGGCGCCACATCCGACACGCCCTCTCCGCTCACACCCATGACGAAGTACGAAGAAACCCTGGCAGACTATCGAGGATCCGGCCTGACTACGGGCGAGCATCTGATGTCGCACTTCCGCGAGCAACTGAAGGCTCGCGGCGTACTGACTGCGCGCGAACTGCGTTCGGTTCCCGACGGTCGCTGGGCCAGGATCGCGGGCGCAGTCATCGTCCGCCAACGCCCGGGCACGGCTAAAGGATTTCTTTTCATCACGCTCGAAGACGAGACGGGCACTTCGAATGCGGTCGTCCTGCCCGATCTGTTTCATCAGAACCGCCGCCTGATCCAGAGTGCGGGTCTCCTGCTGATCGAGGGCTCGGTACAGAATCAAGAAGGCGTGATCCACGTAAAGGCGAGGCGCTTCGAACGACTCGATCGCGAAGACAACACCACGCGCATGCCCCCTTCACATGACTTCCGCTGAGAACCGCGCAGGAAAGAGGCCCGGACCGCGACTTGCGCTGAAATCCCGCACAAGCTCCAATGAGCGCGTGAAGGCCGCCCCTCCCATCATACCCGCCGAGACCGCACGCCACTTGCTCCTGGGTGGCGCGGGCCTTCTCGAGGATCCCGATCGGCCTGCGAGTGCGGCGCGGGTTCTGAAACAGATCGAACGAATGGGGTTCGTACAGGTCGACACGATCAACACAGTCGAGCGCGCCCACCAGCACATCTTGCTCACGCGCTTCGATCGCTACCGACCCGCGACGCTGACGCGTTTGCTCGAACGCGAGCGCACGCTCTTCGAGCACTGGACTCACGACGCCTCGATCATTCCGATCGGGCTGTATCCGCAATGGAGATATCGATTCGAACGCGCCAAGCAGCCCGATCATCGGCTACAGAGCTGGGCGTTGCGCAAGATCGGCCGCAATGCGAATCGGGTCATCGAACATGTACTCGAGCGCATCGAAAAGGAAGGCCCTTTGATGAGCCGGGACTTCGAAGAGGTGAAGAGCGCGCGAACGAAAGAGCGAGGCGAGGGTTGGTGGAACTGGAAGCCGCAAAAAGCCGCACTCGAATACCTGTGGCGCATCGGCGAGTTGTCGATCTCGGCTCGCACCAGTTTTCAGAAGGTCTACGAACTCAGCTCGCGCTGGCTACCGGAACATCACGAGCAACCCCCGCCTTCACAAGACGGGCACCTCGACTGGGCCTGCCGGGAAGCGCTCGAGCGGCTTGTGATCGCAACCCCCAGGGAGTTGCAGCAGTTCTGGCTGGCCATCGGAATCGATTCGGCACGGCGCTGGTGCAAAGAGGCGACCGCGACAGGCGAGGTGATCGAAGTCGAGTTGGCCTCAGCGGACGGAAGCAAATCGCGCAAGGCGATCGCAAAACCCGATTGGAAGCGCAGAGCGGCGCGCCTGGCGGATGCGCCCAGGCGCATCCGCCTGCTCAATCCCTTCGATCCAGCAATTCGCGATCGTCAGCGAACCCTCCGCCTCTTCGACTTCGAATACGCTTTCGAAGCCTTCGTTCCCGAGTCCAAACGTCGCTTCGGCTATTACGTGATGCCTCTGCTCGAAGGCGATCGCCTGATCGGCCGCGTGGACCCGAAATTCCACCGCGATCAGGGAACGCTGGAGGTGCGCAGGGTGTGGTGGGAGGCCGGAATCAAACCGACACAGACGAGACGGCGAGCGTTGCACGAAGCAACGGAACGTTTCGCCGAACAGATCGGCGCAGAGCAGGTTCGCTGGCCGAAAGGATGGACGGCGAAGGGAGCAGCGAGAAAGCGACCTGCCGGGAATGCAAAACCCAGTGCAAGACCCGTTGTGAAGGGTCACGGGGATTGAGGCTGCGGGCGCCGAAGATACTCAACCTCGGAACCTTTGGGCTGCAAGAGTCACCGACCGCCGCCCGGCATTTCGCCGTTTGGTATAGGGGCGGAAGATGTGGTCGACGAGCGCCTGTGGGTCGCCGCGCAATCGCAGCAGACGACATGCCGCGTTCAGAAAATGCGCGCCATCAGGTCTATTGCCGCCGGCCCTCCTGGCCAGTATTGACGCTCCCGGTGGTCCCCCGGAGCACCCGCTCACTCGCCCTGTCGACGTTCCATCGATCGATTGACCGAAACGCGATCTTGTCTTCAGGACGAGTACCTCATTCCTCCCCGTCCCGGCCTCGATCGACACCTAAACTGTGCGCCGACAGCGTCGGTGTGTCAAGACGAATCGCGACCGAAACGAGGTATTCGTTCGATTCTCATGTCGTGGTAGTCTCGGCGGCGCAACGACGCGTTTCTGGGAGTTTCTGGGGTGAGCATGGGGGGTGAATCGGGAGCCATCCAGCGTGTGCTGGAAATCGCCTCGTCTACTCGCGTGCTTCGCGAAAGACGACTCGCAGCGCTACGCGCTTCTCCCGATGGCGTCCTTCTCGGCCGCCACTTTCTCAACCTTCGCGGCGTCGCGGAACATTGCGCCGCCGAAACAGGCGTAGGAATTAGCAACCTGCTCGACCAGAACGGGTTCGAGCGAATCGTACGGCACTGTGCATCGGCGAGTCGCAGCCTCGGCAGGCTGCTCGACAGCCGACCGGGACTGGCCGGCGCTCTATCTGCGTCACTGCGCGACCTGTATGACGCGGGCGTTGGACCGGAACAACTAACATCTGAGCAGCGCGAAATCCGTCAGGTGTACGAAGCCATGCTCGCTACCCTGGCCCGACTCCAGAACGATGGCATCTACGAGCGAGTGGGGCTTTTCCAGCTTGCGTGCCGGGGTGCTGCAGACTGGATCCGCCGACTGGGCATCGCTGGAGTCGAAGTCCATGGAGCGACCGAACTAGTTGGATCTGCAGGGGATTTAGTCGAGGCACTGGCAAAGGAGGTGCCGCTGCGCATGTTTCAGGCCGACTGGGCCAACGCCTATGCCGAGGAACTGCGCGAGAACTGGCCGTGGCAGTTCTCGCCCGAGTCGGTAGAAATCGTAGAGACCCCAGCGCTGTCGCGCGACGGCGAGATCCCCGATGGCGTTTTGCAAGTGAGCGCGCCGCCGAGTCCGCGTGAGGAGATCGAAGCCGTTGCCCGGGCAATTCTGCGCCTGTTCGAAACTGGCACTCAACCCGGCCAGATCTGCGTCGTTGCTCGCTCACTGGAAACACATGCCGCGTGGATCGAATCGGTTTTTGCGGAATTTGATATTCCCTACACCTCTTCGCTTTCCGAGCCTTTCGTCCGACACCCAGAGGCTCGACGCTGGCTCGATCTTGCGGAAGCGTTGCTCGGGGGACTCGAAACCGCGCCGACACTGCGCGTGCTCATTTCTACGCGTCTGGTCGCGACGCGCGAAGACGCATCCCGGCTGCCAATCGTCGCCGACTTCCTGGCGCGACACGCGGGCGTGGTACGCGGAATGGTCGACTGGCGTGCGGGCCTCGACCAGGCCGCACAGATCGCCAAAGCTGAACGTGTTGACTTCGAACCCGGAGATTTCGAAGCGCTGGGCAGTACCCTCGAGGTGATTGCGGATTCCGCTGCGTCGCTTGTTGCAAGCAAGAGTTTTGCCGAGTGCGGTATTCGGCTGATGAACGCGATGGACGCCCTCTTCGATCCACCCGAAGACGAAGAAACGCGACAGATCGACGCAGACGTACGGGGAGCACTCGCAGGAATGGCGGGGCTCGATTACGCCGATCAGGCGGCTGAGTCCGGGAACCACATCACACGCGATGAGTTGCTCGAAGCGCTGGAGCAAGTATTGCGTTCCCTGAAACGGAGTCCGAGAGAGGCCGACTGCGGGGGTGTTCGCGTGCTCGACGCGCTGCAGGCCCGAGGCGTGCCCTGCGATCACCTGATGATCGTCGGCCTTGCGCACGGAAATTGGCCGCGCGAGCACCGCGAAGACCCATTCCTGCCCGGCGCTGCGCGCGAAGCACTGCGCCAGAAAACGGGGCGACCCGTTCCAACTGCGAAACGAGCTGACGCGGAGGAACGCTTCCTGTTGGGACTGATGCTCTCCCAGGCACGGATGAGCGTGCGTCTATCGTGGGCATCAGAGGATTCTTCCGGGCGTCCGGTCGCTCCATCATCGCTTCTGCGCTCGCTGCCTTTTGTCGGCCCGCGAACCTCGGTCGTCGAGCACGCGGAAGCGGAAGGCAATTCGGATGACCTGCTTGCGAGAGGCTCGGGGCTGGTTCGCGGCATTGCGCGGATCTCAACCGAGAACTCCAGCCAGTTGTTGCTCGATCTCACCCGCGAATTCGCAACCGAACTGGTTCCACCCGTACGTGCCGGGCTCGCGCAGATCGCGGCCGTCGAGCAATCCGACGGAGAAGACCTGAGCTACGACGGCGCGATGGATCCGGATGCGGTACGAAGGCCAGAACGCTTCTCGCCGAGCCACGTCGAAATGCTCGGGCGTTGCCCGTTGAGTGCCTTCTTCTCGCGTAGCTTGCGCGTACATGAGGTCCAGAGCCCTCCGCCGGACGCACTCGAGAAACGCGAACGCGGCAGCTTCCTGCACCGTGCACTGGCTTGCCTGTACCAGAGACTCTTCGACACCGGCGCACTCGCTCCGGGAGAGTCACCCGAGCGGGCTCTGGAACGAGCGCGCGAGTTGCTTCCCGAAGCCATCGAGACGGGCGCCGAGGAACTGCGCAAGCGCCTTCGCGAACGACACCCGCGTGTCTGGACTTCGCTGAAGACGAGGCTCATGGAAGCCGCTGACGACTTCTGCCAGCGTGATCTGTCCACGCTCCTGCCCGATGGCCTGACCGAACTGGCCGTTGAGCAGGAGATCCGTTTCGGATTTGACACGGCTGCCGGACGCTTCGATCTACGAGGCACTCCCGATCGCGTACTCACATTGAATTCGGGCGAAACCCGCATGGGAGACTACAAGTCGAATTCCAACGTCGCGTCCTATGTGAGAAGACCAGGCATGGCCCGCGGCGAAGTGCTCCAATTGCCGCTCTACGTGCTGGGAACCGCGCAGGTGAAAGAGAAGGAAACCGTTTCAGGAGAAGCGTTGCCCGTTGAACCCTGGCCTCTTCGCGATCGAAACAACCAGCGCGCAAAACGGGCGAGCCTGTCTCTGAGCGACGTAGAAGAGTGTGTTCCGAGGGTTCTGGATGTGCTCGCCACATTGCAGCGCGACGCCCTGTTCCCCTTCCGGCGCGGCTTGCAATGCGAGTTCTGCGCGTACGAAGTCGCATGCCGAAAAAACCACTCTCCCAGTGAGCAGAGAGTCACTGGGGCGACCGCATTCCGAGACTACTTCGCGCTCCACGGAGTTCAGGATGAGTGACGCCGAGGCGCGAGAAGCGGCTGTCCGCGAGTACGATCTCAACGTGGTCGTAGTTGCCGGAGCCGGCACGGGGAAAACCAGTTTGCTGGTCGAGCGCGTTCTGAATCAGATGATCGAGACCGACCTCTCAGCGACCGAGTTCGCGGCCATCACGTTCACCGAGAAAGCCGCCGCCGAGATGCGCATACGCCTGGAGAACGGCCTGGAAAGACTCCTCGAACTCGCGCGGGAGCGTCGTCCAGCGGCGGAACTCGACCTGAAGCGCGAGGCAGATCGCGCCTATGGCTACCTGTGCGAACGAGTTTCCGCCGACACTCTGCTGAACCGCGCCGAAAGCAGGCAGGCCGAACTCACGCACGCGAGCATCTCGACCGTCCACGGGTACTGCGCCTCCCTCCTGCGACAGTTCCCTCTAGAATCCGGTGTCGATCCCGACTTCAGTGTCGATGACGGGCTCCAGTTCGATTCTCTGCGAAACTCTCTCTGGCACGAATTCCTTTCGTCCTCGTACGGCCCCGACGGAGAGTCTTCTGAACTCTGGACATCCGTCATGAAATCGCTCGATCTAGCGGAAATCCAGGCCCTGGCCTTCGAGCTTTCGAGTTTCAGTCTTCCGAGCCTGACTTCGCCTCTCCTTGAACTCGACACAGTTCGGGTCCTCGCACCTCTGATCGAAGAGCAACTCGAAAAGAACGACGACGCGTTCGACGGCGAACCGAGCAATGGGCCCGAAAAATTCCTGTCTACCGCACGGCCCGTCCTTCGTGTCCTGCTCGACAACGGACTGGACGCCTTTCGAATAGCGATCGCGACCACGCTCTACGACGGTGGCAGGAAACCGCGAACCTTGACCGAAACCACGCCACCCAGATCGAAGAAGAACCCGGAGGCGGAAGACTGCGCGAAGGAAACGAGTTCCCTGTTGCGCAGCCTCGTCCAGGTCGATGATGCGCTGATCAAGGATGTAATCCGCCTGGCGACACCCTTCGGCGCACTCGTGCGAAGCGAAGCCATTCGCCGCAACATTCTGCCTTTCGATGCTCTGCTCCGACTCACGCGCGATATGCTCGCCCGGAATCCACTGATCAGACGTATTCTGGGTGAGCGCTATCGAACTCTTTTTCTCGACGAGTTTCAGGACACCGATCCGCTTCAGTACGAAATCGTTTTCCACCTGGCTGAACAACCGCTAGAAGGGCCGGGGCCTGCAGACACAGACCCCTTCGCGAAGCCTCTCACGCCCGGCAAGCTCTTCATCGTCGGCGATCCCAAGCAGGCGATCTACCGCTTTCGAGGTGCCGACATCCGCGCCTATCAGCGGGCGGTGCGCCACATACTCGATTCAGGCGGACGCCAGCTCAAACTGACGACGAGTTGGCGCGCGCTGCCGGAGATCCTCGACCCCCTCGATCGGCTGTTCCCATCGCTGCTCAAACCCGGAGCGGCGGACGAGCAGGACGCCTACTCCGGTTACGAGACGCTGGAATCCGGCCGGAACTCTGCCCATGATGGACCCCGGATCGAGGTCTGGACCGTAGGCGATACTTCACTGGCTCGTCGCGCCGAGACAGCCCGCAGGAGCGAGGCTGATGCCATCGCTGACTGGATCGCGACCGAGGCGCGCGCGGGGAGAAAGAGCCCGGGCGAGGTCGCGCTTCTCTTCCGATCGCTGGCCAATCTGCAGACGTACACTCGCGCGATGGCCGCAAGCGGAGTGGCCTTTTCCGTCGAAGCAGGCGGTGATCTACTCGAGCGCCCGGAAGGGCAACAACTGTGGGCGTTGTTGCGTGCTCTGGCGAACCCAGGTGATGCACCCGCAGTTCTCGGAGTTCTGCGATCGCCTTTTGGCGGCGCAACCGATCGGGAACTTGCCGCGTTTTCCAGGGCCGGAGGTAGTTGGACTTATGTGTTGGAGGATCCGATCCGCTGCGAAGCGCGGGATGAATTCCCGAACGTGACTCGCACTCTGGACTGGTTGGAGCGTACCTACCAACGAGTACAGGATCAGCCCATCGATGCGGTATTGTGCGAGATCATCCGGGACTCGTCGCTGCTTCCCTTGCAAGCGGTTGCGGGCGATGGGATTCAGAGAATTTCGTTTCTGAGAGGTGTTCTGGATCCACTCGTCGAACTGGCTCGCGCCGAACCCGAGCACACCCTGAGGTCTTTGATTCTCTGGCTCGAACGCGGAAATATGAGACGACGCCGCGGTACCCCCGGTGAAGGGAATACCGTGCGCATAATGAGTATTCACGCTGCCAAGGGCTTGGAATTCCCGACCGTCATCCTTCCAGACCTCGGCCGCAGCGCAGAGGCCCGGGGGCGAAAGGCTGGGCCTCTCGCGCAGACGACGTGGCTTCCTGATCTGGGAACTTTCGCGATCGAGACTGCGGCGGGAAGCTCATCGACCTGGCTCGTCCAGCAACGCGAGGAGCGGCGCCATGAGACAGCCGAGAGCAAACGACTGTTCTATGTCGCCTGCACACGCGCGCAAGAGAACTTGATCCTGGTTCACGCTCCCCGCAAGAACACGCCCAAGAACGCCGTCGTTCAGTATCTGCAACCGTGGGGCTATCCGCTCTGCGGCTTGAGCGCCGACGAGGCGCTCGCAAACATGCCAGGTGTTCTGACGAAACACATGAGTGAGACCAGCGATATCGTGCTCGAAGAGCCACCCGGCGAAACGATCGATGTTCACACGGCGATATCTCGCGCGAGGAGCATTTCGGCATCGGTTCACGAAAGCCTGCGCGTACCGTTTCGCAGCGCAACAGGTATCCGCGAAGAACGCGAAGCCGAACTCGAGCAACCAGACGGATCGCCACCGTCCGGGCGGATGCGAAATTCGGGACGGGGCTCGTCGGTCGCTCGAGAAGTAGGAGATCTCATTCACCAGCTGCTCGAACGCTGGGACTTCTCGGACCCCGGCATGGCCCGCGTAATCCTCGACGATCTGATCGCGGCCGAGAACACCCGGCAGCCAGGACAGGCGAAGGCGTTGCGCAGGGAAGCGACCGAGACACTCGAAGCCCTTCTCGCCTCTGACCTGCCCGAATACCTGCGAGGAGTGGAGGTGATCGCGCGAGAGCTACCCATACTGTTTTTGGACAGCCGCGGCGTGGCTTGTAGCGGAACCCTTGACCTGCTCCATATGGATCCCGACGGACATCTCGTGATTTCGGACTACAAGACCGATCGGCAGCCGGATCCGGCGTCACGTGAGCGCTATCGCACGCAACTCGAGACCTATGCGGAAGGCATCCAGCGCGCGTTCCCCGATCACCCGGCGCCAACGCTCGAACTGATCTACGTACGCACTGGGGAGCGCGTCCGCCTTCAAGAGCGTACAATCGCGGGATGAGCTTCGACGACCTGGACATCGCTCAGCTGAGGAAGCGACGGGGCGAAAAATGGCAGCGGTACCCTGACGACGTGATTCCGGCCTGGGTCGCCGATATGGACTTCCGCGTTGCCGAGCCCATCGAGCAGTACTTGAAGGAAGCCCTGCTCGAAACCGACATCGGCTACCCAAACAATCC
This sequence comes from bacterium, assembly GCA_024226335.1. Classification (NCBI taxonomy): domain Bacteria; species bacterium. The sequence continues at coordinate 15,855 of JAAELY010000551.1, read as the reverse complement.
CACCGCGGCGGGATTGCCATCGGTTTTCGCTCGCCGGGCCCAGGAACGCTGGGGCTGGAAGGTCGATCCACGACGAGTAGAGGTCCTGACTGACGTCGTTCAGGGGATGTACATCGGACTCTGGGTGCTTTCCGAAGCCGGCGAGGCAGCCATCATACAGACTCCTGTGTATACCCCATTCATCGATTGCGTCGAGGAAGTCGGCCGCCGGCAAATCACCAACCAACTGGTGCGCGGCGACAAAGCCTATGAGATCGACTTCGAGGCTCTGCGCAACAGCATCGACCCGCGTACACGTGTCCTCATGCTCTGCAATCCGCAGAACCCGACCGGGCGTGTCTTCAGACGTGACGAACTCGAACAACTGGCCGAGATCGCGATCGAACACGATCTGTATGTAATCTCGGATGAGATTCACAGCGACCTTGTTTTTGCCGGCTCCGAGCACATCCCGATCGCTTCGCTCCGCCCCGAGATCGAAGCGCGTACTCTCACACTAACTTCCGCAACCAAAGCGTTCAATATTGCGGGTCTGCGCACGGCGGTCGCGGTTTTCGGCAGCGAAGCCCTCATGACTCGCTTCAACTCTCTTCCTCGACATATCCGCGGCGGACTGGGAATGCTCGGTCTGCACGCGACCGAGATCGCCTGGACGCAATGCGATGAATGGCTCAACTCGGTGCTGGCCTACCTCGACGGCAATCGGAATTTCATCGAGGATTTCGTGCGCGAGCGGATGCCGGGGATCGGATTCCAACGACCGGAAGCTACCTACCTGGGCTGGCTCGATTGCCGCGAACTCGGACTTCCGGGCGATCCGTACGAGTTTTTCCTGAAACAGGCTCGCGTGGGCTTGTCGAGCGGACCCAGATTCGGTCCGGGCGGAGAGGGCTTCGTTCGCGTCAATTTCGCGACCTCGAGGGTAATCCTCACAGAGGTGCTCGAGCGCATGGCGAAGTCCATCTCGTAGCGGCGAGCCGAACGCCTCGATGCGCCTGGACCTGGGCCACCCTACCAACCCCGAAGCCCCGTGCTACGCTGGGCTCCTCAGACAGATCTGGAGTTTCCCCCAAGATGAAAATCGTAGTTGACTATGACCTTTGCGAAGCGAACGCTGTCTGCGAGGGACAAGCGCCAGAGATCTTCAAGGTCGATGAGGAAGACTGCCTCCACTTGCTGGAAGAGAGCCCTGGAGATGACAAGCGCGAGAAGATCGAGTCGGCCGTCCGACTATGCCCGCGCCAGGCGCTTTCCATTCAAGAAGGCTGACGCTGTTCAGAGAACGCCTCTGGACTTGATGTCCAGATAGCCGTTCACCAATGCAACGGCCAGTTGCTGTGGTTCGACGTCAAGACTCAAGACTCCTGTACGGCGCAGATTCTCATGCGCGCGACGCCGATAGTGTGCGTACTGATGGGTCGCCGCAACGCGCAGCGCCGACTCGAAGCCCTGTACCGGTTGCGCGAGCGTTTTGGCCAGCACGGCTTCTTTCATGCTCGCCAGAAGCACCAGATGCTTGCGGCCGAGAAGACGCGCTGCCAGAGCCAGTTCCTCGTGATCCTCATCGCGCAAATTGGAAACCAGCACCACCAGAGCTCGTTTGTTGACCCGCCGCGCGAGTCCCTGAGCTGCACTCACATAGTCCGACGCCTGCGTACTGGTCTGCAGGTCGAAGACCGAATTCAGCATCGCGTTCAGATGCCCCGTACCCTTCCGGGGTGCAAGCCAGCGCTCGGGTCCGCTGAAAGTAGATAGGCCAACGGCGTCACCTTGACGTAAGGCGACGTGAGCGAGCAGCAGAACAGAGTTGAGTGCGTGATCGAAGTGCGAGAGCTCATCATCGCGGGAATGCATCTTGCGACCGCAATCCAATAGGAACACGATCTGTTGATCGCGCTCGTCCTGGTATTCCCGCGAGATTGTCTTCCGCAAGCGAAGCGTCGCCTTCCAGTCGATCTGCCGCAGAGAATCTCCATCGCGATATTCGCGTAGCTGCAAGAAGTCCAGTCCTTCACCACGCCGCGGTCTGCGCCGGATACCGAGCGCACTGGTTCGATTGTCCGTCGCGAGCAGGTTGTACTTCATCACGGCTCGAAAGTTCGGATACACACGGACCTCGTGTGTTGGACCCAGACGGCGTCTGCGTACCCAGAATCGGAACGGCGACCGGATGAGAAATGCGGGAGGTTCGAAAATGAAAATTCCCCGTTCTCGCGGATAGATCTGATAGCTGATCTCGACATTTTCACCGGCCGCCAGTGAGATCGTGCTTGGCACACCACGAACCTCTGCGCTGGTCGGATGGTGATCATGCAAGGTGAAATCCAGGCGCCGAGCACCCAGGTTCGCAGCGCGCACGATAACAGGGGTCCAATCACCGACCGAGAGATTGTGCGAAACGATTCGTTCGATGTTCGCAGGAGCAGGGAACCAGGCGACCATCGCGTCAATGGTCGCGAGTCCGGCGAGTACTCCTCCTGAGATCTTCCAGGCGATCAAGAGTGAAGGAGCGAAGGCTACCGCTACCGCCAGAATGAGCCAGACACCGAGCAACCAGAGGAGTCGCGGAGCAGGACTCACAAGCGCGGCACTTCGACGTGGTCCAGAAGCGCCGAGAGCAGATCGTCGGAACGCTGACCTTCCAGCTCGATTTCCGGAGAAAGAAGGAGTCGATGACGCAGCGCTGGAATCGCGATCGCTTTCACGTCGTCGGGAGTGACGAAATCGCGTCCGTTCAGAAGCGCGTGTGCGCGGGACGCCCTCACAAGCGCAAGTCCTCCACGTGGCCCCGCACCCAACGCCACGCCAGCCCACTCGCGTGTACTGCGCACGATGCGGACTGCATACTGACTCACACGCTCGTCTACGAGCACCTGCGACGATGCGGCTTGCAAGCGAGCAACTCCGGCGACGTCGATGACGGGTTGTACGGCCTCGGTGTCGAGCCCATCTCCAACTCGATTCCGGGTGACCCGCTCCACGAGATCGAATTCCGCCTGTTCGGCCGGATATTCGATCTGGATCTTCAGCAAGAAACGATCGATCTGCGCCTCGGGTAGCGGATAGGTCCCCTCCTGCTCGATCGGATTCTGCGTGGCCAGCGTCATGAACGGTCGAGGAACTGGCATGGAGTTCCCTTCGAGCGTTACCTGGTGTTCCTGCATGACCTCGAGGAGCGCTGCCTGTGTCTTGGCCGGAGCGCGATTGATCTCATCTGCGAGTAACAGATTTGTGAACACCGGCCCTTTGCGCACCCGAAGTTCCGCAGACTGCGCATCGTAGATCACGTGGCCGACCACGTCGGCCGGCATGAGATCGGGTGTGAACTGGATTCTGGAGGTCGCGCCGTCGAAACTGCGCGCAAGCGCGCGAGCAAGCAGAGTCTTGCCCAATCCGGGAACACCCTCGATCAGCACGTGACCCGCAGCAAAGAGTCCCACCAATACTTGATCGATCACTTCGTCCTGACCGATTACGACCTTGCGAACCTCGTCACGGATGCGTCGGGTCTGCTGGGCCGCCAGTTGCAGATCCGGTCGTTCCGTCTGTATCCCTTCGTTCGGAGTGCTCATAGTGCCCTTCTGATTTTCTCCAAGGTGGCAATGTCTTGCGGAAAGCGCTCGCGATCCGTTTTGCGCTGGAAGATCAGGGCGCGGGCAACGCTTTCAGCAGGCAGATCCACGAGTTCGGCCAATCGTTGACTGATCTCAGCTGGCGAGAGCGCGACCCAGCCCGGATGGCGCTGCCGCACACGATCCATCACGGCCGCGCGAACGGCTGCGGTCAGGACAGTCCCTTCCCCGAGGCGCCATTGGAAACGACCGGAAGCTTCGACGTGTTCCATCAGGCGGCGGCGTTGTTCCTGCTCGTCGGGTTGCCGGGGACCGGAGCGGAGCGAGACGGACCAGATCCATGCACACACCAGAATGATCAGGCTGCTCAGTACCATCCAGGCCTTCGAGACCAATAGCGACCAGGCACCCGGGAAATCCTCACTCGACACGATCCAGATGGGACCGTCTCGCCCGGAGCCGTGAAGCAGACGCCAGAACAGTTCGGCGTGGTCGTGGTCTCCGATACTGTTGTTGGCAAAGATGGAGTCGTCCGTCATGACAGTGAGCAGACCTGTTCCCAGATCGATCTGCATCACATGCGCTCCATTCCTGTCGGATATCGACCAGCGTACGGGTCCCTGAGTCCGGACGAGACTGTACTGAGGATAGAATTCCGCGAGGAGCGGATCGTCCCGGTCTCGGAAATGGATGCGCGCAATCGCCGTGTAGTCGAGATAGGACTCGCCTTCGTGCTCGTTACCCGGCGGTGCGTTCGGATCGATGGACAGGTTACGGGAGCCGACCTCTGCGACGTATTGTTCGAAGTGGAGAGGGTCGAGTAGATGATCCGTTCGTTTTTCGGGGTTCTCACTATCGATCCAGGCGAGAACGATCAGATGTCCACCTCGCCTCACCCAGTCCAAGAGTCGCTCCGAGCGTTCCCGGGACAGAGTTCTGCGCCGCGTCGGCAATAGAATCGTCGCCTCGCTCAGAGGTTCCTCGTCGAGTTCCTGGATTCCGTGGACCGGATGTGTTCTGACCCCCATGCTCTCGAGCAGGCGTTGCGCGACCAGATAGCGATTGGTCTCCGCCTCTCCGCGAAATCCGACGGTGATCTCGCGCGTGGCGCGTTCGAAATTCATGAAGAAGTACAGAACGAGCAACGCGATCAGCGAAACGACCAGCCAGCTCAGCTTCGTGGAAGACGTGCTCATGCGGCAGCCTGAAGATATGGACGCCAGCGCTCACAGAGTTCGGCGAATGCTTCGAAACCGGGTTCCTTGCTTCCGTATGCGCAGAATTGCCAAGCCAGAGTGAGATCGCCGAAATCACGGGCCAGTCCGGCGTCGAGCCGGTGGCTCGCCAGACGCGTGCACTCACCTTCGGTAGCGCTCGCTGGCAGGTCAAGACCCCGATCGCGGGTCAGGTAAATCAGCGCGCCGCGATAGAGCAGGCTGAGCGCGCCAGCGGGATCCCCTGCCTGGTAAGCAGCGCGGGCTGCCGCGAGAATATCGTCCGGGAGCGACTCCGGTCGAAGATCGAGTCCAAAGCGGAACTCTGGTTCATCCATCGACTCAGGATCCTCGACCCCGGAACGAGCCGAGTAACGCGACACCAGATAGCCCAGAATCGCCACGCCGGTGAAAATCGCGATCCACGCAATGCTCTTGAACACCGCGGAAAGAACCGACCCGAAGAGTTCGAACAATCCATCCAGAGCACCGGGAGAGACTGGCTCCGGGTTCTCCTCTTCTTCTGGGCCGCCGACCCTTCTCCAGAAGGTTTCTTCCTCGGTCGTATCAAACTCCGGCTGCTCCAGGATTCGCGCAATGCAGTCCGACGCATCTTGAGGCCGGGCGGCTGGACAGGCGATCCTGGCCGGAACCGTCTCATCGGCCACCGCATTCTTGGGAAATGCGGCCGCTCCCAGTACCAGAAAGAATACCAACGTCGTCGCGACTCCCGGCGCACGGGACCGCTCGGCCTCCACTCGATTCGCGAGACGACGGAACGCCAGCTCGATATCCCAACCTTCGAGATACATACGGCGATTGATGTACAGGCCGAAGCCGCCCGCGACGTAGAACGGCTCCACTAACGTCACACTCAGGATATAGATTGTGTTTGAAAGGATCTGCTGACCCGGTGATTCGATATCGAACAGGAAAGTCGTGAAGTCGATATCGACCTCTCTGGGTATGAAGCTCCAGAGAAGGTAGAAGCTGCCAAGATACAGCAGTACTTCGAAATGAAAGCACGCCAGGAGATGACTCATTCCAATATGGCTTTCGCGACCGATCAGAAGTCTCGTCCGGTCACGACGGCGCTCGCCCCGAGCCCCTTCGAGTTGGAGCACGGGCATCGAAAACGAGCGCAGCGGCGTAAAACGCAACCACGTCAGAGACGCTATGACGCCGGTTCGCAACAAGCCGGGTGCAGCCAGAATCGTCTCTCTCAAGCTCGGCGCCTTTCCAAACAGCGCTTCGCTCAACACATACATCGCGACGCGATCGAATAGCGGCTTCAGCCAGAGAAGCACGAGCGGTACGACCCAGAGATGTTCTATCAACACCAACTGTAGAAGCAGCGCAACGGGCCAGACCAGCACGATCCACGCGCCGTACAGGGGTTTCCACCAGGTCCGCACCATGCTGAACCCCAGATCGACGGCTTCCCAACCACTACGGGAGCGACTGGCGACCTGGATATCCTCAGTCTGCATACCCGCGCCCCGGAAAAACGAAATACGAGCCAACCAGCAGCCAGAACACCACTCCCACCGTGTATTTCACAGTTGGAGGAAAGACCGTGTTCGGCGACCAGAAGGCTTCGATCAGCGCAGCGATGAAGAGCATACCGCCAACTCCGTAGACGATCAGCAAGCTGCGCCGAGCGGCTCTTCTAAGAGATTGGAGTCGACTGAAGGGACCCGGTGCGAGGAGTGAGAGGCCGAGACGCAAACCTGCAACGCCAGCGAGCACGATCGCAGTCAACTCGAAAGCTCCGTGTCCGATCACGAAGGGAAAGAAGGTCGAAGAGGAACCAACCTGCGCGAGGTGGGTAGCGACGATTCCCAGGAACAGGCCGTTGGAAATCAAGACGAAGAGCGTCCCCACCCCAAAAAACAGGCCGCTGGCAAAGGTGCGGAAGGCGATCGAGACATTGTTCCAGATGTAGAATCCGAACATGGCCACATCGTCGTCGCTACCGCGGTCTCCGATCGGATGATTTCCCGGGCGGTACATCGACTCGATCTCTTCGATCTGGTCCGCCGAAATGAAACTGTAGACCAGATCGGGGTTGTCGTAGACCAACCAACCCGTCACTACTCCTGAACCGTAAAACAGCAACGAAGCCAGAAGCACCAGCTTCCACTCGGCGCGCACCGCGCGCGGGAACTCACCAACCACAAAGCGCCTGATCCCATTGGCGCGACGCACTCGCGCTTCATACAGGTGACGATGACCTCGAAGCGTGAGTTCATTCAGTAAATCGACGAGGCGCGCCCCAAAACGGCGATCCCGGGCAAGCGCCAGGTCCTGGCATACACGCCGATACAAGCGCGGAAAGTCCTTCGTATCCGCGGTCCGGCCGTGATCCAATGCATCGAGGATGCTTCGCAGTTCACTCCACCGCGCCTCTCCCAGTTGTTCGAAAAACTGCTGTTTCACGGACGCTCCGGAAGGCTACGACCCACCAGGAAAGCGGCGATCCGCCCCAATCGCCCTATCGGTTCATCATCACCCAGCAGCGGCACGAGAATTCCGGCGAGTTCAGAAGAGCGTTCGGGTGTGAGAAACGGTGAACGCTCGACGAAGGCAATGACCGCACGCTGTTCGTCCAGAGCGAGAGGAACCGGGGGCAAGACAGGGATGACTTCCGGGACCTCCTGGACCCGAGCGGTCGGAGTTGATGCATAGACGACAAGTGTCGCAGCGGCCAGGTCTCCGAGCCGACGAAAGCTGCGGTCGATCAGCATCGACACGAGTCCGATCAGGTACAGAAATGGCAGGAAGTCCACTACCCGCAAAAAGTTGCGCAGGATGGAACCGGACCAATCCACGGGCGTACCATTCTGCTGAACGACGCGCAGCCCCATGAGCTTCTTGCCGGGTGTCTGGCCTGAGGCGTAGATCTCGAAGAACACAGGAAAGAACCACCAGACCACAAAGAACACGACCATCAGGATTCCCTGGCCGAAAGCACCGAGGACCCCGAGCATAATGCTAAATGCGGACACCAGTGCCGAGCGAAGGAACGCATCGACCAGCCATGCGTAGGCACGGACCACGGGACCCGCTACACGCAACTCGAGTTCGACGCCTTCTGGGGTCTGTACGAAGTGGACGGTGTCGATCATTCCGACCGAAGCTAGCCCGGATTTCCCATCAGGTCGCGGTGCTATTGCCGATGCCGGGGCTGGCATCTCAGGACAGCAGCGGTATGTCGTGCCCCCAGGTGTTTATCGGGCGCCCGTCCAGGCCATCTTGGGCCGCTCAAAGACACTTCGGGACGTGCGCTAAAGCATGTGAACACCGCCGCCGAAATACCACTCGTGCTCGTGCATCGTCATTTCCTGGCCACCTCAACGGCGATTGCCGTTGCGTTGCTGGCTGCCTGCGCAATCTGGTCTGAAGATGGGAAATCCCTGACCCAGGCGTTTGCTGACGCTGCTTTGCATCTCGCTAGCTTGATTCCACCAGAGCCGGTATCAGACTTGCCGGATGTGATGATCGTCGCACTGGATCCCGCCAGTCTACGAGCTGTTCCCGACTCCTGGCCATGGCCGCGTTCACACTTCGTCAGCGCGCTCGAACGTCTCAGCGGAGCCGGCGCGGTATCCGTTTCTCTTCACCTGCCGCTTCGGGAAGCGAACTCCATCCAGAGCGAGCCAGCCTTCCCGGACGAGATGAAGGCCTACGGGCCCATCGTGCAACGCGGGCCCGCGCCGGGGTTTTCTGAGCAGGTTCGAGCGAACGGAAATGTAAGATCCCTTCGAGGCGTGCCCATCGACTATCGTCGTGCACACCCGGAAATCCCGGTGATCCCGATCGTGCGAGTTCTCTCCGGAAGCTTCGATGCTTCCGAGATCGCGGGCCGCCATGTGCTGATCGGTCCCACCAGTGCCGAACTCGGAGACCTTTGGCCGACTCCAATCGGACCGAGCCGGCCCGGGGTCTGGATCGAAGCGCTGGCCCTACGCGGCGAATCCGCACGGGAGTTGGGGCTCTCGACCTTGAAACCTGTGGGCAAAGCAGGGTCGTTCGCCTTCGTACTGCTCGTTTCGGGAATCGCTGCGATCATCGGCACGAGCGCCAGCCCACGACGCTTCCTCGCATTGGCCGGATTGGCGATTGGCAGCGGAATGACTTCGCTGGCCGCCCTGGTGCTCCACGGATTGCAGCTCGATCCGGTACTACCTGCAAGCGCGATCGCAATCCACGGAATACTTGCACTCGATCAAGTGCGCCGCCGGGCGACCCGACTCGAGCGTGGGCCGGAGGGACAGGTCTCATACGTCCCGTCAGGTTCGCACTCGGAACAGACCGGTAGTGAACCCGGCCTTGATCTTGCGCTGCGTCTTCTGGGCGAAGCGATCTCGGCAAACAGCGTGGCGCTATTTCGCGCTCGTGCCGATGGGACCCTCTCCGATTCACGCGCTGGGTGGAACGCAAGGGGCTTCCATCAGGCTGGAGACTTCGGTACAGCCTGTGAGGCACTCTCCAGCGAACGTATGCGCGTCTTTGAAGGGAGCATCCCCGGAACGGACTGCTCGGGTCTCGCGGTATACGCTCCCCTCTTCGCAGAAAGATCTGCGGTCGGAGTATTGGTACTCGAGCGGGGGGATCCGTCCCGACTCGATGAGCATCAGATACGCACGATCAAGAGCGTGGGCACGCAACTCGCCCTGGCCCTTGATAGCGCGCGTCGCCTTGAAGACGTTACGCAGAAGTTCACTGCTTCGATCACGGCGATCGCGAGTGCCGTCGAGGCACGTGACGGGTATACGCATGATCACTGCCCACGCCTTGCCGCGCTTTCGCTGCTAGTGGGGCAGAGACTGGGATTGTCGGAGGGGGAGCTGGAAGGTCTTGGGATCGGTGCCCTACTACACGACCTGGGCAAGGTGGGTGTGCGCGAAGAGATCCTGATGTGCCAAGGGAAGCTCACGCCCGATGACCGTTTCGAGATAGAGAAACACCCGGTGATCGGTCATCGGATCGTCTCGGGCATTCCAGGCCTTTCCCCAACCACTCTATCCTGCGTGCGCCATCACCATGAACGCTGGGATGGAACCGGCTATCCCGACGGCCTTGCGGGAGATGAAATCCCGATCTCAGCACGCATCGTATCGGTTGTCGATGTCTGGGAAGCGCTCTCGAGCGCCCGCCCACATAAGCCGGAGTTCGATGCTCTGCGCATCCGCGAAATCATGCGAAAGGACAGTGGTATTCGTTTCGATCCTGTGATCGTTGACCTGTTTTTCAGTGTTCTCGACACCGAAGGTGAAGAAGTACTTGCGCTTATTGATAGCTCTGCCCGGGAGAAAACTTGAAGACGTTACTGATCTGCTCGTTAGTTGCACTAGGCTCCATGTTCGCATCGACAGATGCGCGTGCTGAGTCGAACTGGGGTCTTCGATCCCTCAGCGAGGCGGCAGAAAATACGCTCGCCCACGTCGGTGCAGCGGACGCAGCCTGGCCCGAAATGCTCAGACTACCGCGACTCAAACACATGTCCGGGATCCTGGACGTTCTACCGGTGCGCGCTATTCGCGCGCCGATGTTTGGTGATCTGCGTCTCGGCCGTTTCGATTCCATCTCCGATTTCTGGCACCTGAAGTTGGCCATGCCGGACGGCGCGGCGAATTTTCCCGGATTGAGGGGAGAATTCGGATTGGCGCGTCGCCTGAGCTCATTCGCAAGAGCGGGCTTCGATTGGCGGGTTAGCCGGGATCGGTCGATCGACGAAACCGAGATCGACTCTCATCTAGTAGGTGTCTACCTTCACTTCGACCTTCCCTGATTTTTGCCAGAACCTCGTCTTCTGGATACGTCAGGAAGATGAGCGCGGACACCAGACAGAAAAGAGCTGCGATCGGACCAATCAGAAGTACACCGAGCGGCTCTTCCTGGCTGTTGCCATAACGCGCAAAGAGGAACGCGAGCAGCGCCGAAGAAACGCCGAAGACCCCTTTGGTCATCAGGCCCTGCATACCGAAGTACATGGCCGCCCGACTTGCACCGCTGCGCACGACATCGGCGTCGATCAGTTGTCCGATCAACAAGTAGGGCACAACCAGGAAGCCCGCGATCGCCGGCCCCATGAGTGCGAGCGAACTCATGACCAGGATCAGATTCGCGCGATCGTTTGGTCCGTCCGGCACATCGGGCACGAGCCACCAGAGCATTCCCACAGAAATCGAGAACAGGAGATTGGCGACGACCACCGTGCGCTTGGGCCCGAATGCGCGCGAAAAGCGCATTACGGCGGCGAAGCCAAAGATGACCGAGATCAGACTGACTCCGCCCAGAACTCCGGCAAATCCCTCGCTACGGCCGAGCGCCACGGTTGCGTAGTACACCAGAGACGGCCCCAGAAGATTGATCGAGAGGATGAAGAAGATCTGCGCAGCCATGTAGATGAGGAACGCGCGATCGCGGAGAGTGCTCGAAAAGGCCTCTCGCAAGCTGAGTTCAGAAGGCCCGGCATTGGTGTGTCGTGTTTCATCGACCGCGAGGATCGGACCCAGACATAGACCGAAACCCACGAGTGATGAGATCACGACGATCCAGCGAATCGCCTCTTCGCTGCTCAAACCCTGCGCCCGGCCCCAGTCCAGGCCGACGGCCCAACCTGCTCCAAAGAGCATGACGATGGGAAACGACAGGATCGCAAGCAGGGTCGAGAGGCGAGTTCGATCCTCGGGGTCAGGCGCAATCTCTGGCAAGAGCGCGAGGTAGGGAGCCACGTAGATCGTGAAGGCGATGAAATACAACGAGAGTATGACGGCCAGCCAGATGCCGTTGAGCGGGTCTCCGGGTTCCCCGGGCGGAAAGAACAGGAAGACGGGAAGCGCCAGCATCGGAACGATCCCGTAGATCATGAAGCTGCGGCGGCGCCCCAGTCGGGAGCGGGAACGATCGCAACGGTGCCCAACGATCGGATCTGCAAGCGCGTCAAAGACTCGCCCGATAAGCATCGCAGCTCCGTACAACGTCAGCACTCCCAGGAAGAGTGTCTGCGAAACCTGCGGCTCCAGACCGCGCCCACCCGGTGGCAGGTAGTAGTACAAGGCGATCGCGACGACGATGCGATCGGAAATCTGGAAACCCGTCGATCCCAACGCGTAGCCGATCCGGCGCCAGCGCGACATTCTCTCAATCACCGGCCGTAGAGTAGCAGGATCAGGAGTACGCAACTCGGGCCAAGTTGCGTCTCAAGTCACTCAGATTCTGCGCCGATGACGGCGTGTCATGGCTGATACCCCTCCAAAAACCGAAACAATTCCCCCTCTCTGGGAACGCTACACGCGTACGCAGGGCCGGGTTCATCTAACTGGTCTGCAAGCGGTGATTCGCTTGCCGCTCGATCGACTCCGCGCCGACAAGCGAGACGGCCGGCGTACCGGCGCCGTGTTCTCCGGCTATCCCGGCTCCCCGCTCGCCGGCCTGGATCTGAAATTAAACAGCCTGAAGGACCTCCTCGGGGAAGACGTATACCTGCTTCCGGGTATGAACGAAGAACTCGCTGCCGCGGCGATCTCGGGTACGCAACTCGTGGACCTGTTTCCGCACTCCAAGTACGACGGCGTCCTGGGAATGTGGTACGGAAAGGCACCGGGCCTGGACCGCGCGCTGGACGCTCTGCGGCACTCGAACTTCACCGGGACATCGCGTTTCGGTGGCGCGATCGCGGTCGTGGGTGACGATCCGTTCTGCAAGAGTTCATCACTCCCCAGCCATAGTGAGCACGCTTTCGCCCACGCCTTCATGCCCCTACTGGCGCCAGCCGATCCCGCTGACGTGCTCTCCCTCGGACAGCACGCGGTCGAGATTTCGCGTTACGCAGGACTCTGGACGGGTCTGCGCATCGTGGCCGACGTAGCCGATGCGGGTTCCGTCTTCGAACTCCAACCGCTTCAGGACGTCGAGCTGCCAAAGTTCGAAGTAGGCGGCCAACCCTTTGCAGCGCGGCTCGACACTGGCTTGCTTCCTCCTCACGTAATCAGCATTGAAGAAGACCTGATCTACGGAAGACTCGAAGCGGTCCGTCGCTACGCCTATGCGAACGGTCTCAACCCGATCACGGTTCGGCACAAGAAGGACCACATCGGCCTGGTCGCCGCGGGTGCGCTCTACCACGAATTGGAATCCGCCCTGCACATGATGGGACTGGGAGCGGGCCGACTCGAGAAGCTCGGAATCCGTTTGATGAAGCTGGAATTGCTCTTCCCTCTCGAGCCAAGAAGGCTGCGCGAGTTTGCAGACGGTCTCGACGAGATCATCGTCGTAGACGGGAAGCGCGGGTTCATAGAAGAGCAGATCCGTGCCACCCTTTTCAACGAGCCAGATCATCCGATGGTCCTGGGGCAGCGCCGGGAAACAGGCGAGCCTTGGATCGCACGTCGCGATCGCGTAACGGCGGGCACTCTCGCGCTCGACCTGGCGGACCACCTGGGCGGGCGACTGGAAGAGAGCAGCCTGATCGCGACCGCCACACCAGTGCAATGCGCAATCGATCGAGCGGAAGAGGCACCGTCACCGAGTCGGGGCCCCCACTACTGCAGCGGATGCCCGCACGGAACCTCCACTCGTCTACCCGAGGGATCGGTCGCGGGTGGCGGTATCGGCTGCCACACGATGGCCCTTCTGATGGACCGCGAAGTAAAGTACGTCGGCGCCATGGGAACGGAAGGTGGCCAGTGGATCGGCATGGAACCGTTCGCGGACGTGCCACATATCTTCCAGAACCTGGGCGATGGCACCTACTTCCACAGTGGACGCTCGGCCGTACGCGCTTGCGTCGCCGCCGGTAGCAACATCACCTTCAAGATCCTGTACAACGGCGGCATCGCGATGACCGGCGGTCAAGAGCCTGTCGGCGCGAAACCGTTGACGCTCATCGTACGCGATCTGCTCTCAGATGGCGTACGCCGAGTCGTGGCCATGACCAAGGACAAGTCACTGATCGCTCTCTCGCACGCCGATGGTCGCGTGGAATGCGTAACCCAGGCCGGCTGGGATGATGCGATGCGCAAGATCCGAAAGGTGCGAGGGGTGACGGTGCTGGTCTATGACCAGATGTGTTCGAACAAGCGGCAGAGACTGGAGCGCCGAGGCGTTCTGAAACGTGCTGTAGAGCGCGTGATGATCGACGAAGACGTTTGCGAGGGCTGCGGTGATTGCGGCGTCAAGTCCTCTTGTGTTTCCCTACATCCGATCGCAACGGCGCTTGGGCGCAAGACCCGTGTACACGAAAGTTCTTGTAGTGACGATCGCTCATGCCTCGACGGCGATTGCCCCGCGTTCATCGGTGTGGTGAATCAACCGGCGGATAGGGAGAACTTCGAAGACTTGCTGGTAGCGCCACTTCCGCAGCCCGCACGTGCCGATCTTGAAACCGACCGCTACGAAGTCTTGATGGTCGGGATCGGCAGCACAGGGGTCGTTACCGTTGATGCTCTTCTGGTACGAGCTGCTGAACTCGACGGACTCTACGCAATCCACATGGATCAAACAGGCCTGGCACAAAGAGGCGGAAAGGTCGTCTCGCATTGCGTGATCAGCCGGCGTCCCGTCATTGGCAGCCCGCGCGTCGGTTACGGCCGAGCAGATGTACTTCTGGCCTTCGATCAACTTGGCTCCAGCGATCGGGAATCGCGTCGATTGCTGGATCCCGAACGCACGCGTGCGGTGGTTCACGAGCACTACGAACCGACGGGCGCGGAGATCGGGGATCTGGGATTCAAACCACCCAAAGCCGAGACCTTCCCCGCACAGCTCCGCAAGATGACGCATGATCTCGTAACGATCCCGGCGGAACCACTAGCGGAAGCTGTCCTGAATCAGGTGTTGTGTGCGAATCTCGTACTCCTGGGCAGTGCGATGCAACGCGGACTTTTGCCTGTATCACTCGAATCATTTGAGCAGGCAATCCGCGACAACGGCGTGGCCGTCGAGCAGAATCTGCGCGCGCTGACGCTGGGACGCGCAGTCGTCGCGGAACCGAAATTGGTCGCCAAGTTGCTCGATGACGCATCGCCACCGGGCGTAGTCCACGAGGATTGTATTCGGCAAGCGAAGCGAGTCTTCGGCGACGCCTGGGAACGCCTGGAGTCTGCCTTGCAGAGCTTCGATTGCCGCACCTCACTGCTCGAAGAGCGAGTCGCCTCGTTTGCGCTCGATCTTCGCAGCTATCAGAGCAAGCGCTACGCCGTGAGATACCTGAACCTGGTGCGGCGTCTCGCAAATGCTGAAGTCGCGATCGACCGCGCAGCCGCACCGTTGACTGAAGCGGCGGCGCGCGAGCTTTACCGCATCATGGCGTACAAGGACGAGTACGAAGTCGCACGCCTTCTCTTGCGCGGGCCGTATCGTCGCTGGCTCGGCCGTCACAGCAAACGTCGTGCGCAAGTAACCTACAACCTGCACCCGCCGCTTCTCAAGGCGATCGGGCTGAAGAAGAAGGTCCGTCTGGGGCGCTGGGTTGAACCCATTCTCAGTTGCATGATTTCGCTGCGTCGCTTGCGCGGAACCTGGCTCGACCCGTTCCACCGCCTGCCTTCGCGGCTCCTGGAGCGCGAACTGGTCGGCTGGTACACGGAGGTACTGGAAAGGCTGGCGACGCACCTTTGCGAGAACAACGCCGAAGAATCGTTGGAAATCGCGAGTCTGGCCGGAGAGATCCGTGGCTTCGAGGACATGAAGGCGAGTAGGGTCGCGTGGATCCGTCCTCAGATCGACACGAAGCTGGCCACTCTGGTTGACGCTGCATCGACCTATATCAGCGAAAGCGAACCTGAAGATGAAGCAGTGGGCGATATGATGGTCGCTGAAATCGAAGAAGCGATCGACGAGATCGAAGATATTCCTCTTTCCAAGGAAGAGGACCGAGACGGCGAACCGGAAAATCCGGGAGATTCGGAGAGTTCCACGAAGACCTAGGGAACCTCTGCACAGGGAGGCTGCGGCTGCGAAGCGCGATGCATCCGCCTGCGCTGCGTCGCGCGACCCTCTGCAGATCTACGGATCTGCGATCGGATCACGCTTCTTGCTCAGGCGGCGACTCCCGCTTCTCG
>JAAELY010000550.1 GCA_024226335.1 bacterium | reverse complement strand
GGCTGCTTCACGATCTGGTCGGAGGCTCTCTTGCCCGCGAGTTGACACTCACGGGACGCGCCGTCGACGCAAAGGAGGCGGAAACCCGGGGTCTGGCGGTTCGGGTGGTGAAGGCCGACGCGCTGGAGGACGAGGCGCTGGACCTGGCCCGCAGCATCGCAAAGCGTCCCCGCGACGTATTGCTCAGCGACAAACAAAAGATCATTCGCCGATCCCTACACCTGATTCGCGGAACCCTCGATCTCTGAAAGCGAATCCCACAACCCCGTGCGATGGCCCGGCTCGGGCAGATTGGATGCGAACACCGGAAGTTGATTCGGGAGCAACGATCGGGTTCAGGAGACGGTGCGCTCCACGCCGGCGTGCTTCTCCCACGCGCCGGTCTCGAGTACGTCGGCGAGCTCGTCGACGGCGCACTCCAACTCGTCGTCCCGCGTGTAGAAGTGCGGCGACATGCGGATGCCGACGTCGGGCCGGAAGTCCACGCAGACGTCGCGTTTGTTCAGTTCCGTGGCACAGTCACGCGCGTGCGGGACGTCGACCGCGACAGTGCCGCCGCGGCGCACCGGGTCGGACGACGCTCCGACGCGCCAGCCGCGTCGTTCGAAGAGCTCCGCCAACTTCGCGGTCTGGCGCATCGACTTCTCGCGGACGGCGTCCATCCCCGCCTCGGTCAGAATCTCGAGACCGGCCCGTGCGGCGTGCAGCGCGGGGATGTTCGGCGTACCGGTCAGCCAGCGCCAGGCGCCCGTGCGGAACTCGGTCGGACCGCTCTCGAACTCGAACGGCCGCGGGTGCGCCTGCCAGCCGGTGATGCGCGGCTCGAGCGTGTCGCCCAGTTCCGGCCGCACCCACAGGTAGCAGTTGCCCGGCCCTCCGCAGAGCCATTTGAGACAGCCCCCCACCGCGGCGTCGATGCCCCAGCCGTGCAGATCGACCGGCATCGTGCCGGCCGACTGGAACACGTCCAGCAACGTCGTCGCGCCGACTTCCCGTGCGCGTGCCGCGATGCGCTGCGCGTCCATGATGTAGCTCGACTGGAACAGCACGTGCGAGAAGGCGACCAGACGCGTGCGCTCGTCGATGGCGGCGCACAGTTCGTCCTCGTCGATGGAGATGCCGTCGTGGGTGCGGATCGTGACGATCTCGGCATCCGGATGCTGGTTGTACAGGTACTGGAGCGACGGGAACTCCAGATCGACGACGACGAGCTTGTTGCGGTTGCCGCGTAGGGACAGTGCCGACAGGAAGACGGCCGATGCGAGCGTGACGTTCAGGTGGAAGCTCACCTCACCCGGTCCGGTGCCGAGCAGTGGCCCGAGCAGGTCTCCGGTGTTCACCGCCATCTCCCACCAGCCCTCGCTCCAGGCCCGTACGCCGCGCGTCTGCCACGCGTCCGCGTAGTCCTTCAGCCCGGCTCGCGCGCCGAGCGGCATCGCGCCGAGCGAGTTCGAGATGAGGTATGTGGTCTGGTCCAGGATCGGGAACTGGTCCCGGAACCGCAGCAGGGGATCGTCCATACGGAGAGGATACCCCGCGCGCCTTACAGGTCGAAGTCGGACTCTGCCCCGAATTCTCGGACGGTTGAAGCAAGGCGCTGGACTTTCGCCGACCACGTGGACATTTGGAGGCCATCTCTGATACCAGATCCACCTGGGGAAACGGTGTTCATTCCCGTCGGCCGATGTCTACGGGTCGGGGAGGGCAGGTCACAGGAGCGGTTCAGTTTCGAGAAACGCACGTGGTATTCTCGGCGGTCCAATCGGCTAGTTCGATATGCTGAGCCAGTAGGCGCCGGCGAAGCCTACGATTACGATGAGAATACTCAGAACGATGGGTAGCAGCGCGGTGATGGAGAGTTCCTGTTTTGGCAAGACGGGTGCGGGGGCCCGCTTCAGAGCTTCGTGGGCTTCTTCAAGGACGGTGAGCATTTCGCCCGCACTGTTGAAACGGCTTTCAGGTTCTGTTTCCAGACAGCGTCGAATGAGATCGCCCACGGCTTCAGGAAGAATGCTCGGCAGCAGATCCCAGTTCGGATCCTGCTCCGGAATTCCGGCCGTTCGATCAGAGTCCGTCTCGCCACCGAAGGGTGCACGTCCAGTCAGCGTCTCGTACAGGCAACATCCGAAAGCCCAGATGTCCGCGCGCTCATCAGCCTCCTGTCCACGGACTTGCTCCGGACTCAAACACGTGGTGGTTCCATCGGAGTCGCCAGCTGTGGAGGAACCGGACGGAAGCGTTTGGATGGATGCTGCCAGGCCGAAATCAAGAACCTTGACTCCTCCCGGCGGAATAATCTTGATGTTGTCCGGCTTCAGGTTGCCGTGAATGATGCGATTCCCATGAGCCGTCTCCAGCGCTTTTGCTACTTGAATGAAAAGCGTCAGTGCTCCGTTGACCGAAAGCGGATCTATCTTGAGGCTATCGGCGAGCATCTTCCCGACGACGAATTCAACGACGAGGAACCGAAATCCATCTTCTTCCTCCAGGCTATGGAGGGCTCCGATATTCGGATGGCTCAGCGACGCTAAGGTCTGAACTTTCTGCTCGAGTGAAGCGAGCCACCCCGTATCGAGTGCGGCAGCTTCCGGCAGAACCTTGATCGCCACCGCGCGGTCCAACTCGGTATCCTGGGCGCGATACACCTCGCCAAGTCTTCCGGAACCGATACGGGCAGTGATTTCAAAATGACCAAGACGTGTCCCTGGAGACAGACTCATTGTCGATTTCCTCGCTCTTGCAGCGATCGTGATCCTAATCGATTCATTTAGCGCAGGAGAAGAGATTCAATACCGCTGCGTCCCATGGTATTCGGAAGGGCGATGTCCCGGGAAACGGTGAGCAGGATTTCGCCGCTTATGTTCGGGGCCAGCGCCGCCTCGGCGAGGTGAGTCGGAATCCGTAACCTATTCGCACTCTTACACACGCTATTGTGCAATCCTTCGACGCCCATCCCGATCCCATTTCCAGGTATCATCGGTCCGAAGAAACCAGGCAGGTCAAGTGAATGACAACAATGCTCAATCTCAAAGGCGAAATACCTCAGCGAGTCCACGTGACCTGGAAGCGCAAGGATGTCCTGAACAGCATCTCCCCTGTTGTCCTCAATGGGATCGGTAACATTGCCAGGCTGAATCCTGATTGGAGTCTTGAGATCAGTGATGATGCTGAAATGGAGCAGTACCTGGAAGACCACATTTTCCGGCAGGATTTCCGAAATCTTGCCGAGAAACACATCGTTGAGAAAGTTGATCTCTGGCGCCTGTTGAAGATCTATCACGAAGGCGGGGTGTACACCGATATCGACCGGTTCTGCAACGTTCCCATGGCCAAGATCATCCGTCCGGGGATACGCTGCATTCTTCCAATCCATCACGACATCAATTTTTCCCATGATTTCATGATTAGTGTCCCTTCAAACCCGATTTTCATGAAGGCGATCGAACTGAACCTGGAGCGCCGAAAGCTCGGTTACACGATTTTCCAACTAGGGCCGGACACCTATTACGATGCCGTCTGTCTATGCCTTCTTGGGGAAACAATTGAATGCCCACCTTCGGAACAGAATCTCGCCCGTCTTCGGGAACTTATCCAGCAGGCCCCGGACCTGGAAACCTATCGCGAAGGATCACCGGATTCGCTTTCGTTCCGGTCCAGCGGCGGTGTCCCCTGGCAACCTGGGAACGGGCAGGATGTCGGGGAGTTTTTTGCCAGTGAAAACGTGAAGCATTGGGCTGGCCGATGGGGATAGGGAAAACAGCCTGCGTTCCTGGACGAGTGTCCGGTAAGCGGTGTTATGTCCACTCGGAGCGTGGATCGACTAGCGAATCAATTCGTCGATGCGCCCCAGTGATTCGACATAGTCCTCTTTCATCTCCTGCACGATCTGCCTGCAGCTGCTGACCTCTTTGATCATGCCGATGACCTGGCCCGCCGGTGTCGTGACGAGGTCCTGGGCACCCGCTTCCTTGTGAACCTTCCGGCTGATCCGCGTCAATGCCGAGGTGGTGGCCATGGTCTGCAAGGGCATCGGCAATGGATCCAGTGTCTCCGGATCATCCCAGGCTTCGGTGTAGGGAGTGATCAGGTGGCGCGCAGGCTTGCCGGTGACGCAGCGGGTACGGGCCGTGAGCTCAGAACCCGCCTCGATCAGTTTCTGTCGCACCTCTGGAGGAAGTTCGGATTCGGCACTGGTCAGCCATAGCGACCCGCACCACGCACCCTGCGCCCCTAGCACCATCGCGGCGGCCATCTGCTTGCCCGAGCCGATGCCTCCAGCTGCCAAGACAGGAATCGGCGCAACGGCTTCTACGACCTGGGGAACCAGAACCATTGTGGTGATATCACCGGTATGCCCCGCTGCCTCGTGACCATTGGCGATGATGATGTCTACGCCCGCTTCCTTCTGTTTGATCGCGTGGCGTACACGACCGACGAGAGCGGCGATCTTGATGCCTCTGGCGTGGACACGCTCCACCACATCGGTCGGGGGCACGCCGAGCGCGTTCACCAACAGCGCGGGTGAGAATCCCAGGACGATCTCCAATTGTTCACGGGCCACGCGCTCTGACCAGGCCAGTGAAGAGGTGTCACGCACTTCTGCCTGATCGGATAGTTGTGAGACCCCGTGGCGATCGCAGATTTCCTCGGCAAAACGCGGGTACTCATCGGGAATCAGGTCCCAGAGCTTGGCCGGATCGAATTCCTCACCACCTTCGTTGCGGACAAATTTTTCCGGCATCACCAGATCGATGCCATAGGGGTGGCCGTCGATATGTTCATCGATCCAGGCGAGCTCTTCCCTCAGTTGCTCGGGCGTGAAGTGCACGGCGCCAAATACGCCCATGCCACCGGCTTTGCTGACTGCCACCACGACGTCGCGGCAATGCGAGAAAGCGAAAAGCGGGAAGTCGACGTCGAAGATGTCGGCAATTTTCGGCGTATTCATTCAGGCCTCCATCAGTGGAAGATCCAGAATAGCTCGTCCTCGTCGCCTCGCTTCCGACGCTATCCAATCTCAAACTCCTGAACGCTCTGCACGTGACCGTCTTCTTTCAGATTCCGATCAAATCCGCCGCAATCAAAAAGCCGGGCTGTTGCTGCATCCTTGCTGAAGTCGAGGATGGTGAACCCGTTGACTTCTCGAGTTGGTGCAATTTCCGAAGTGGTCAACCAGTCTGGCTCGGTCGCTGCGATCCCTCGAGCGGCCGATGGCCAGGTTGCGTCAGACGTGCTGACGGGTCCGACCAGAACGGAGCAGACCGGCGCATCCGAGAAATCATCCTTCCCGCTTTCAAGGATCTTGATTGCCCCCTGAGCATGAATGTCACCGGAGAAGATGAAGCGACTGGACGGTCGCCTAACGAGAGCACCCAACAGACGTTGGTGCTGATTCCACCAGCCCTTTGGCCAGAGAAATTTCTGTGCCTTCGATGTCAAACGGCCTGTGCCCCCATCGTCCATCAGGCCTCTGGCGACGACGCCGGTGTAACCGTCCGGCGCCAAGACGTCCGGGTACCATTCTCTCCACTTTCCAGCGGTCCATCCGAGGGGGTGGGAGGGAATGAGTGCGAAGTGGTGCGCCTCAGAGGCCTTCACACGATCGAGGAGCCAGCGCTCGACGGTCGGGGGAACAAGCCCGGCGTCCTCACCTTCGAGGGAAAGATGACCGGCGCAGTCAAATATCGGCGCTTCGAAGAGTTTGCCATAACGCAGCGTGCCAAAAGACCGGTCTGTTTCGGCAGAAGGTCCATCCGGCAAAGGCGGGTAGTAGAGGTCGGCCATGGCCTTGTAGGCAGCTCTGCTGAACGCATCGGGGGGAAAGGTGACGATTTCTTCTTCGGCATCGTCGTTTTCAAAATAGTCGTGATCGTCGGAAATGAATAACATCGGGACTGAGCGAAAGCGCGTGCCGTAGAGGTCCGCGATCTGCTCGTCACCGATGCGCGTGAGCACAGCTTCATTCTTGGTGCCAATCAGCGGGCTTCCGCGATCAAAGGCGCCGTAGAATAGCTTCAGATACCAGCCCGCAACCAGTTTGATCAGTGCAGAGTTTCGTCCCACTGGAGGCATCTTTCCGCCGCGAAGATCCCAGTAGATCTGGTCGCCGATAGCCACCGCGGCGTCAGGTTTCTCTTTCAGGGCATCGTCAAATAGTCGCTGTCTGAATTCATGAGGTTTGAAGAACTGGCGGCCGGGCAAACCAAACCCGTCGGGCCCGCCAGCACAAGTAAAGGCGAGCAGGCGAAAACTCTCCGGCATGCTCTCTGGGGCCGGAAAGGTCTTGAGCGGCCATGGCGACCCGACCCGTCCCTTCTCGTCTTCCAGCTGAAGTTGGTACGTCGTCTCGGGTGTAAGCCCGGCAATTTGAAAAGCCCAGAAACGCCCATGGCTGTCTTGTTGCTTGCCCGCATGCGTGACTTCCCCGACCCGCAGCTCGAGTCTCTTGCACGGCTCTGCGGTGGATACCGATATGCCAAATCCGAATGCTGTGGCCGAAGGAAGAATGTGGCGGACTCTGTTTTGGGCGGCGAAGGCTGTCGCTGGCACAAGCCAGCGAAGTGCCGAGGCGAGAAGGAGTGAGAGTGTCGTCCGACGTGAGATCTTCATGGATGATGTCGCAAGGCGCAGTGATCTCGGATTGACTCTGGAATAGTCATCCTTGACTGATACACCAGTGGGCACGTCGCGCCAACTGACCGCTCTAGTAGACCGCTAGAGGGATCGAACTGTTGAGGGTCTCGATGGAGTAAGATGAGGTGATGCACGAATTGTATTGGCGAACCTTGTTTGCATGGTTCATCGCTGCGCTCGCATGGATATCACCGAGCTATGGCTTTGCTGGTGACCTGGATCCCGCGGCATGCAACCCCAAGGATGTGGAAGAAGCGCTCGCGAGCGGAACGGAGGGAAAGGAACTTGGCAACTGCCTGGTGGAGTGGGAATCGCGACGGGCAGGTGAACTGGCCGCGCTCCCTGAAACTCTGGAGGCTGATTCTGACACTGACGTCACTCACTACTTCCTTGATCTGGAGGTAATTCCCGAGACCACGGGGTCGGTGGTTACAGCGGTTCGGGTCGAGGGAGTCAGCACGATCGATTTTGAACCGACGACCAATGGACTGACCACCTTTACGGTAGACCTCCACAGTTCTCTCACCGTGAATCAGGTGACGGGAGATGTGGCAAGCTGGGCGAGGGTCGGTGACACGATCGAGGTCACCCTGGACGACGCCTATGACGTTGGAGAAGCCGTTCAGGTTGTTGTCGACTACGAAGGTTACCCGCAGGACAACGGTTTCGGCTCATTTCGCTGGTGGATTCGCAATGGCGAAGTTGTGATCGCGACCCTCTCGGAGCCATTTTTTGCGCGCTATTGGTGGGCGTGTAAGGACGCGCTCGACGACAAGGCGACAGCCGAGATTTTCATCACGGTCCCGTCGAATTTGATAGCGCTCTCGAACGGCTCGGATTTGGGAACGGTGGCGCTCCCTGGTAGTCGCACCCAGTATCGCTGGCAAGAATCGTATCTGATTATTCCGTACCTCATTTCGATCGCGATCACAGACTACGAGCGGTACGACTTGCAATACTCCTACGATAATGGTGGTGGCCCGGAGGTGATGCCGGTTTCCTGTTACGTGTATCCCGATCACTGGGACTCGGGCGCGGGTGAACCTTTCGCGAGTTACAAGAGTGGCTGCGATGAAATGGTGGGAATGCTGGAAACGCTATCCGGCCTGTATGGGGAATACCCTTTTGTCGATGAGAAGTATGGCGTGGTCGAAACCGGTGGGTCGGGCGGGCTCAGTGCCAGTATGGAGCACCAGACCCTAAGCAGCATGTGGCGGCTGAACTCCTACAGCGACATCATGGCGCACGAGATGGCTCATCAGTGGTGGGGCGACGACGTAACTTGTGAGACCTGGTATGACATCTGGCTCAACGAGGGATTTGCAACCTACTCCGAATCAATGTACCGGGAATTCAAGACTGGTGGGGGAGCGTCTAGCTATTGGACGCGAATGAACGTTCGGCATCCAAGCAATACCGATGCGCAGGTTTACCGGACTAGCGTGTCGAGTGTCGGCGCCATCTTCAGCGGAAATGACGTTTACAATAAGGGGGCCTGGGTTCTTCACATGCTGCGGCATGTGCTTGGCGACACGGCGTTCTTTGCAGCGCTTTCGGACTATCGCGCGACTTACGGTGCGGATTCGGCGACCACGGCGGAGTTCGCTGCCACGATTTCGGCCAGTGTGGGGGAGGACATCAGCTGGTTTATCGATCAATGGGTGATGAATCCGGGAAGCCCGGACTACGAGTGGAATTACTCGGCCGACAATATCGGGGGACAGGATTATCTGAAACTCGCGATCTGGCAGACGCAAGACGGCGATGGCTGGGATCTGTTTACCATGCCGATCGATATTCGCGTGACCACGGGGTCCGGCACCTCTGTTTTCACCGTCTGGAATGATGACTGGGAGGAATTTTTCGTGATTCCCGTCGATGGTCCGATCCTGGATGTTGAGTTCGACGAAGAGGGCGGGGTGTCGGATCGGAACTGGGTGTTGTGGGACTCTCGGGCCAAAGTTGCAACAGCCGTCGAGTCACCCCCGGTCTTGGTATCGGCGGACATCGCGTTTTTTCCGACCCCCGAAAATGACCTGCAGATTGCGCTTACGTTTTCTGAGGACGTGGGAAGCTTCGACGCCGCCGACCTCCAGCTCAGTGGTGTTGGGATAGGAACCATCGCTCCGGCTTCGGTGAGCTACGACGCTGGGAGCCATGTCGCGATCGTTACGATCCTCGATCTACCCCCAGATCAGTACGTTTTGACGGTATTCTCGGACGACGTTACCGCCAACGGAAAAAACCTCGATGGGGATCGCGTTGCGAGCGGTTGGTGGGAAGAGGGAGAACTACCGACGGGGAATGGAAGTCCCGGCGGCGATGTTCTGCTCTCGTTCAATGCGCCAGCGACGCCGGTGCCATCGGTTTCGACAGAGGGCCTGGTCATGTTAGGGGTGTTGTTGCTAATGGCGACCCGGGGGGCAGGGTCCATGCACAAACGCCGCTGAATGTAAGGACTAACGGAAACCCGTCGCGTCAGTCGCTCTTTGTGGCACCAGCTTCCGAGGGACGCGCCTTCTCGATCGCACGCACGAGCCGAGATCGGGCGGACTTCTCGTCATCACCTGACGCTAGCCGACTTCGGTCGGCGATGTAGCCGTCGGGATTTCGGTCCGCCATGCCGAGGAATTCATCCCCACGTGCGAGCGCAAGTTCGGCATCTTCCAACCGCCCCACTCTGGCCAGGGCCAGCCCCTGCCCGTAGATGAAGAGCGTGTACTGATATACGTTGGAGAAGTTCCGTTGCCGGTCCGTTAGCGCGTGCTCGAGCGGGATCGCTTCTTCCACTGCCGGACGGAACTCGTTCCAGACCGAGCATCGATCGCCGAAGTCATAGTGGCTCCAGGCTACGAGTTCATTGGCCTTGAGTAGATACCACGAGATTGTCTCACTCA
Source organism: bacterium (assembly GCA_024226335.1). Lineage (NCBI taxonomy): Bacteria > bacterium. The sequence continues at coordinate 1,775 of JAAELY010000550.1, read as the reverse complement.
TTCCGCCTCCAGCTCCCGGGGAGTTGCAGAACACATGAGCGATGATTCCAAAGTCACGATCCCCCACCGCCTCGTAGTCAACTGCCTCTATTGCGATCTCTTCCCAGGCACCGTTTTTGTGCTCGGTTAGTTCGAGACGATGAACACTCCGGTTGTAGAGGCCCTGTCCTGGCTCATAGAGCGACGCGATCGTCTCTTCTAGTGAAGTCCCCGCGCTGGGAAGAGTCAGGAACCAGTCCGGGTGTGATGCGCGATACGCGTAGTAGGGGTTGGAGGTACAGCCGAACGCGGTAGCGATCAGGATGATCGAGAAAGGCAGGCTTCCCCGGTACCACGGTGGTCGATGCATTGCTTCCTCCGAGCGCGATCGCGCTGGCTCAGTCTACGCACTATGGCGATACGGGGTCCAGTCGCGACCGATCGGCGTGTGTCAGAATGCGCCTATGCTCCGAGTTCTTGTGATCCTGAGTTCATTGATTCTGGCAGATACGGTCTCCGTATCGATCGCGATCGAGGGCCCGATCGGTCGGGGTCTGACCGTCTCAGCTGTGGCCGACGAAACAGGACCCGTCGAGGAGGTCGTGAATGACGAGGGCATCGCGGTCCTCGCGCTCCCTCCGGACGCGGATATGATGCTCCTGATCGATGGACGAGAGGCGGGAGTCATCCGCACGCCTCCGGCGGGCTACCGGGCGAGTATTCCGCTGCGCTGGCCACCGACGTTCACTTTGCGAATCCAGACAGCGCTGCCCGATGTATCTGCCGCAGCTCCCGGGCGCGCGGATAGGGAACCGCCTCACAGCTTTCTCATCGTGCCCCTGGAGGCTAGGTCTGAGCCACGAGAGGTGAAGCCGAGCGAGGACGGAGCCATTCTGATTGATTGGCTTCTTCCCGGAGATCGCTTCGATCTGATGTATCGCGGCGCGTCGCAGACCCCTGACGCCTGGCTCTGGTACGCCGGTCCCTTCGAAGTCGAGGCCAATGCAGTGGAGACACTCCGGTTCCGTGATGACGGACGGATCCGGCTGCGGAACGTCGAGTTCGAGACGGGCAGCGCTCGATTCGCCGCGGACAGCGCGCAGGAGAGCGATCGGGTTCTCGAGTTGCTGGCTGGCCAGCTCAGCGGCTATCTGGCCGCGCACCCGGAGCTCGTTCTCGACATTGAAGGACACACCGACGACGTAGGTTCGGCCGAACGGAACCTGAAACTCTCACAGAAGCGCGCCGATGCAGTGCGTCGTCGGCTGGTGTACCACGGACTGGAGGGCGACCGCATCGTCGCCGCCGGCCATGGCGAGACGACACCGCTTGTGGAAAACGACTCAAACGAAGGCCGAGCTATCAACCGACGAGTAGAGCTGAGCCTGCTCAAGCGTGAGTCGTCCATCCCGGCTGTCTCACGCTAGGAACGACGGATAGACCGCATAGAACCTCTTCATCTCTGAGTCCGGTTGGACTTTCCTCGGTCTCGTGGATATTTGGAGGCAGCGGTTTGAGGCGGTTCCAAACGCCTCGGGGCTGACACCGCGAGACTGCTTCCGGCGCGGTGGATCGCGTTCTCCACGGTCGAAACACTCCGCAAGCCCGCGTTGCTGTCACGCTGCTACTCACCGGTCCTTGCTCGGCGACGACAAGCCTGTGCCACTTCGGCTTCTCGCAGCTTCGCGATGATCGGCTCTGCCGTATGCCGCTTCCTTGCCATCTTCGTTCCCGCTCCGAGCACCGGGATTCGACATGGCCTCGGCTCAGGGCTCAGGGGTCAGGTCAAGTCTGTC
>JAAELY010000549.1 GCA_024226335.1 bacterium | reverse complement strand
TGTTGCGTTGCAGGCCCGATGACCTGACGAGGAGGTTCTCGTTGCGTGTTCCGTGTCACGTCATCACGCCCGATACGACCGTGACACAGGGGTTCGGCGCGTTCGGGTGAGGAGTTCCTGGGGCGGGCCGAGAGGTGGAGGTAGGCTCGGCGATCCGTCCCTCCCGCAGGGTTCTGTCGAGTTGATCTGAATCGGTGAGGACAGAGGCTTTTGCGGATTCTCCTGGCATCGAGGATCGCTCCGTGGTCCCATCGCCTGCGTGGTCGACAAGGCGGTAGATCTACGGCGGGTGGCGGTGCGACCGATTCGAGCAGATGAGCGACAATCGTTCGATCGGCTGATGATCAAGGAGCACTACCTGCACAGCTCGGTGCTGGTGGGAGAGGCTCTGCGATACGTGGCGACCGATGGGGATCGATGGCTGGCGTTGTTGGGCTGGAGCACCGCGGCGTTCAAGTGCAGGCCGCGAGACACCTGGATTGGTTGGCCCGAGAGGTTGCGATGGCCGCGACTGCGGCTGATCGTGAACAACTCGCGGTTTCTGGTGTTGCCCGGGGCAAGACAGCCACACTTGGCGTCGCGCGTTCTGGGTCTGAGCTGCCGTCGGCTTTCGCGAGACTGGCAGGCTGCGTTCGGGCATCCGGTACTGCTGGCCGAGACCTTCGTGGAGAGCGCCCGCTTCACGGGCACGTGCTATCGAGCGGCAGGATGGAGCCTGCTGGGCGAGACCAAGGGTTTTGGTCGCCGCGGAGGGACGTACCACGAGCACGGCGTGCTCAAGCGCATCCTCGTGAAGCCGCTGCACCGGCGCGCGTGCAGCCTTCTCTGCGACCCGCAACCGCATCCCGAGTGGGGCTCGAAGGAGCAAGGCATGGATTCGCTGTCGTTGAAGCTGGTTGGTGCAGGGAGTCTCTACGAGGCCCTGTTGCAGGTTCCGGATCCTCGCAGTCGGCGAGGGCGTTCGTATCGCGAATCTGCCGGACTGCTCGTTCTCGTGATCGCAGCAGTTCTCGCGGGGCAGAAGAGCTACGCGGCGATCGCCGAATGGGTCGTGGACGTGCCGCAGGATCTGCTCCGGACGCTTGGCTGCCGGCGGAACGCGCGGACTGGGCGTTTCAAGGCACCGAGCGAGCCAACGCTCCGTCGCACGATCAGTTCGGTGGACGGAGAAGCCGTGGACCGGGCCTTCGCGAAGTGGGCGTGCGAGCAGGGCGTCGAGCTTCCCGGCAACGTGATCGCGATCGACGGCAAGGCACTGCGCGGCAGTCACAATGGTGATCGCCAGAAGCAGGTGCACCTGGTGGCCGCGTTCACCCACCGCGAGGGGGTGGTGATCGCGCAGCAGCAGGTGGCCGACAAGAGCAATGAGATCCCCGCGGTCCAGAGGATGATCGAGGGCCTCGACCTGAAGGGCGTGACCGTCACGATAGACGCGATGCACACCCAGACGGCCACCGCGCAGGCGGTGGCCGAAAAAGGGGGCACTACATCCTGACGGTCAAGGACAACCAGCCGACGCTCGCCGAGAAGGTGGTCGATCTGCCCTGGTGGAACATGAAGGCCAACTGGGCCGAAGAGGGCCGCGGTCACGGTCGCATGGAGGAGAGGACGATCCGAGTCCGCACCGTTGACCCCGCCCATCCTCTGCCCGGCTTCCCCTCGGCTCGACAGATCGCCGCGATAGTTCGCGAGCGCACCAACCTCCGCGGCGAGAAGCTCGGTGAACCGGAGATCGTCTTCGCGATCACGAACCTCTCGCGCAGAGAGGCATCGCCACGGGCCCTCGCCGTCATGCTGCGCGGCCACTGGTGCATCGAGAACAGCCTCCACTACGTCCGGGATGTGACGTTCGACGAGGACCGATCGCGAATCCGGACCGGAGCGGGGCCACGGGTGATGGCCAGCCTGCGCAACCTCGCGATCGCAATCCACCGCCTGAACGGCGAGAAAAACATCGCCAGCGCAACCAGGAGGTGTTGCCGGGTGAGCCGGCGGGCCTTCGCCCGCCTCGCAGGCCGTGCCGTCGCGCATGCCACCAAGGCCGCCTGAGCCTTCGCAAGCAGCACATCTCCTTCAAGCCCCTGCCGGAAAGGCTGCCGGATGCCACGGCTCTGCTCCCACGCAGCCCAGACAGGCTCAAGAGCGCCGATTCGGCTCCGAAACCCCAGCCTCCACGGCGCAAGCCGACCACACGAGCCTGGCCACAGCAGGTTCTTCGCCGCACGGCTCGCTACCCTGACCGCTGCCAACTCGAACTTGACGGGACCTTGCGTCTGCCCCGTGTGCGTGCTCCACGCTGCCATCCGCAGGCTGTGGTTGGCCTCGACGTGCGCCGCGGCGGTCGTGGCGATCACCGCCAGGCCGTAGCGCTTGTGCGGC
>JAAELY010000548.1 GCA_024226335.1 bacterium | reverse complement strand
GGAGGATTCGAGCGAGAAGCGGGAGTCGCCGCCTGAGCAAGAAGCGTGATCCGATCGCAGATCCGTAGATCTGCAGAGGGTCGCGCGACGCAGCGCAGGCGGATGCATCGCGCTTCGCAGCCGCAGCCTCCCTGTGCAGAGATTCCCTAGGTGCCTGTGCTGATTAAGGAAAAGAGGGGAAGGCCCGGAAGCCTTCCCCTCTTCGTTTCATAGCGAGCGGTGTTCGGACTGGACTAGAAGCCCATTCCGCCCATGCCACCCATTCCGCCCATGCCACCCATGTCGGGCATGCCACCGCCGCCTGCGGGCGGGCCGCCTGCGGGGGCTTTCTCGGGCTTGTCGATCACGGCCGCTTCGGTCGTCAGGAGCAGACCTGCCACGCTCGCTGCGTTCTGCAGGGCCGCGCGCACGACCTTGGTCGGATCGATGATGCCGGCCTTGACCAGATCACCGAATTCTTCTGTGGCTGCGTTGAAGCCGAAGTCTCCCGACTTCTCCTGGACCCGGTTGAGCACGACGGCCCCTTCGAGTCCCGCGTTCATCGCGATCTGGCGCAACGGAGCGGTCATGGCGCTGCGCAGGATGTCCGCGCCAAGGGCTTCGTCGCCCTCCACGGCTACATCGTCCAGCCCCTTGATCGCGCGAACGAGCGCCACGCCACCACCGGCGACGATGCCCTCTTCCACGGCGGCCCGGGTTGCGTTCAGCGCATCCTCGACACGGGCCTTCTTTTCCTTCAGTTCCGACTCGGTTGCGGCGCCGACACGGATCACTGCGACACCACCGGCGAGCTTCGCCAGTCGCTCTTGCAGCTTCTCGCGATCGTAGTCCGAAGTCGTGTTCTCAATCTCTGCGCGAATCTGCGAGCAGCGACCTTCGATGTCCGACTTCTTGCCCTTGCCGCCGATGATCGTCGTGTTCTCGCGATCGATCTGCACACGCGCGGCCTGACCCAGGTCCTGTAGCGTGACGGCTTCGAGCTTGATGCCCAGATCCTCGGTGATGCAGGTACCGCCCGTCAGAATCGCGATGTCCTGCAGCATGGCCTTGCGGCGATCGCCAAAGCCCGGGGCCTTGACCGCTGCGACGTTGAGCGTGCCGCGAATCTTGTTTACGACCAGCGTCGCCAGTGCTTCACCTTCGATGTCTTCGGAGATGATCACCAGCGGCTTGCCGCCGCGAGCCGCTGCCTCGAGCAACGGGACGAGATCGCGCATATTGGAGATCTTCTTCTCATGGATCAGGATGAGCGCATCCTCCATGACGGTTTCCATGCGCTCCGGATCCGTGACGAAGTACGGCGAGAGGTATCCACGGTCGAACTGCATGCCCTCGACCACGTCGAGCGTGGTATCCATGCTCTTGGCCTCTTCCACCGTGATGACGCCTTCGCGTCCCACCTTGTCCATGGCCTCGGCGATCATGCTGCCAATCGCCTCGTCGCCATTGGACGAGATCGTGCCGACCTGCGAGATCTCTTCCTTGGTGCGCACGCCGCGCGTGGTCTTGCCCAGCGTCTCGACGACTGCCGCCACGCATTTGTCGATGCCGCGCTTCAGCGACATCGGGCTCGCTCCCGCAGCGACCAGCTTCAGGCCGCTGCTGAAAATCGCCTGTGCGAGTACGGTCGCCGTGGTGGTGCCGTCACCGGCCACGTCGGAGGTCTTGGAAGCGACTTCCTTGACCATCTGCGCACCGAGATTCTCGAACTTGTCTTCGAGTTCGACGGCCTTGGCCACTGAGACGCCGTCCTTGGTGGAGGTCGGGGCACCCCAGCTCTTCTCGATCAGGACGTTGCGCCCCCGCGGGCCCATCGTGACCTTGACCGCATCGGCCAGCGCATCCACGCCGTTCTTCAAGCCCTTGCGGGCCTCTTCCTCAAATCGAATTTCTTTGGCTGACATCAGTTACTCCAAGATCGCGAGGACGTCGTCCTCGGAGATGATCAAGTGCTCGTCGCCATCCAGGTTCACCTCGGTGCCGGCGTATTTGCCAAACAGCACGCGGTCGCCCTTCTGGACCTCGAGCGCGATCAGGTTGCCCTTGTCGTCCCGTTTTCCCGGGCCGGCAGCGACTACGCGACCTTCTGAGGGTTTTTCCTTGGCGGAATCCGGGATGATGATTCCACCCGCTGTTTTCTCATCTTCTTCGAGTCGCTGAACGATCAGCCTGTTGTGAAGTGGACGAACCTTCGAAGCCATATTGGGGCTATCCTCCGTTGGGAAAATGCGTCAGCTGTAAGCTTGTACGGCGCTCCGACAACGGCAGGTCCGCCGGGAGTCCGTGTGGAGCGGCATCCTACGACCGAAGCGAGGAGTGTCAAGTCGGGGGGATTCAGCCTGGGGGGCTGGGGAGGCGTAAAAGCCCGCTTCGGCCTGCTGATCGCCCTCGGAATGGTCCTGGCTCCAACCGGGGTGAGTGCAGAGGTCGAGGTCTTCAAGCCCTCCCACCGCAGCGCTTCGGAACTCGCGCAGCTGGCGGAACCCCTGCTCGAGCCCGGCGGTACTGCGATCGCCGACCCGCAGACGGGCACCTTGCTGTTGCGGGGAGAGTCCGCGGACCTGGCCCGCGTTCTGACCGTTTTACGCTATCTGGACACGGCCCCAGCCCAATATCGGATCGAGGTCGAGGTGGTCGGCCGCGAGCGCCTGCGGGAGTTCGACGTCAGCTGGGCCCGCTCGGGGGAACTGAAGGTCGGTCGGCTGACCCGGCTTCCCGGTAGCATTTCCGAACTCCGGATCGACGCCCGAAGCTACGGCACCCGCGATGCGGAGCGTCTGTCGAGCGAGCTGGTGGTCATGGAGGGTCGTTCGGGCGAACTCTGGACGGGTACCGACTACCCCGCCCGAGTGCGTCTGTTCGACCTGGGCAGCGGACGGGATCGCGTGCTGGAGACGGCGCCGCTCGTGCCCGTGCGCAGCGGCTTTCGGGTACGCCCCCAGGGCCTTTCCGGGGGCTGGATTCAGCTCGAGATCACGCCCGTGCTGTCAGAGCGCGGTCCGCACGGCGAGATCAACCAGACTTCGGCTTCGACCTCGGTGCGCATCAAGCCCGGCGAGCAGATCGTGCTGGGTTCGGTGCAGAGCGAAGCCGACAGTCAACACACCGGACTGGTCGGTGCTGGCCGCAATGGCAGTTCCGGAGAAAAGCTCATCCTGCTGCGCGCCCAGCTCCTGGAATCCTCGAGCGAAAATCCCGTCGCGGGACCCTGATCAGCCCGCGAGCAACGCCCTCCCCACCACTTTCAGCTGCAAGATCGGCTCGACGCCTTCGAAAATCGGCAGCACCTGGGCATCGACTACATAGCGGCTGATCGGGTATTCCTCGGCGTAGCCCCAGCCGCCGTGCAGCAACTGGCCGATCTGGCTCACTTCGACGGCGACCCGACACGCGAGCAGTTTCGCCTGGGCGGCGAAAGGCGATGCCTTGCGTTCATCCTCGTCCATGGCGGCCGCCGCCGCGTAGGCGATCGCGCGAGCTGCGGCCAGCTGGCAGGCCATCCAGCCCAGTTTGTACTGCGTCAGCTCGAAATCGATCAGAGGGACACCAAATTGTTTGCGATCGACCACGTATTCCGCGGTCTTCTCCAGCGCTGCCTGGGCAAGGCCACAGGCTCGACCACCGGTCTGTAGACGACCGGCCGCGAAGCCTCCCATCTGCAGATAGAAGCCCTTGCCTTCGCCGCTGTCTCCTCCGACGAGGTTTTCCGCGGGAACGAAGTAGTTTTCGAAGTTGAGGGTGAAGCTGTGCATGCCGCGATAGCCCGGCGTGGCATCGGCCTTGCCGACGAGCTTGCCGCCGCCCGGCTGTACGGACTCGAATTCGTGCCCGCTGAAGCGCTCCTTCGGAACGATGAACAGCGAGAGCCCGCGCTGTCCCTTCGATATGTCGGGATCCGTGCGCAGCAACACCGACAGGATGTCGGCTCGGCCCGCGAACGTGCACCAGGCCTTCGGGCCGGTGATGGTCCAGCCTTCTACACCGTCGACGTTGGCGCGCTCGGCCCGACAGTTGACCGCCGCGACGTCGCTGCCGGTGTCGGGTTCGGTTACGGCCACGCCGACCATGAGTTCCCCGGCTGCGATCTGAGGCAGCCACTTCTTCTTCTGTTCTTCCGTGCCGCCTGCGAGCAAAGCCTTGGTCAGGATCTCCGGACGTGTGATCAGCGAACCCGCAGCCGCAAGCGATGCACGTGACAGCTCTTCGGTCGTGATGACCATGGCCACGTTGCCCATTTCGACGCCCCCGTATTCCTCGGGAACCGACAGTCCGAAGTAGCCCAGTTCGCTCATCTTCTCGATGAATGATTCGGGTACGATCTCGTCGTTGCGGTGGATGCGTTCGGCGTTGGGCGCGACCTCGGCCTCGCCGAATTCGCGAGCGGCATCCCGGGTCATCTCGAGCATCTCTTCCAGCGGCCAGTCGGCGCGGCCGCGTTGGATTGCGATTTCCCGCCCGATCGTGCGCACGCGTTCTTCGGCCAGTGCGGATTGGATGAATTCAGCGACCGATTTCCCCGGCGCGTCATCCGCAGTCAGCCCGTGTTCGGGCCCGCTGTTCTGGGCCAATGCTCGGACCTTGCTGGCCACGTGGCCGGCGTAGACAGCAGCCTGTTCTCCGAACGGCTCGCCCGCGTTGCTGGCGAAACTCAGCAATTCCTTGGCCGCGCGGAGTTCCGTGGCCAGATCGGCCAGGCGCGCTACGGCGACCTGCTGGGTGTCGATGTCACGACCGCTGGCAAACGAGATCGCCTTTCCGATGATGCCATCGAGTTCGTTCAGGATTTCTTGCGTGTCTGCGATGGGAATGGGGCTGCTCAAGGGGGTCTCCTGGCGCCGAGAATCGGAAGGCGCGGGCTCCATATGTGCAGGAACACGTCGATGTGCGCAAGCCGGGCGATCGCAGCGCCGGATTGCAGCGCGTGACTCCGAAAAGATTTCGCACCGCGCAAAGCTTGCCCGTCTCCAACCGGCAGGTTCGGGCTGAGAGCGGCGCAGCGGCGGTCCCAGCGCAGGCACGGGCCTTGCTGTTCTCGCAACTCAGCATGAGAGCACTTCGCGATATCCGGAAACGAGACGGTTTCACCCTGATCGAGTTATTGATCGTGGTGGCGATCATCGGCGCCGTTGTCGCGATTGCCGCTCCGAAGCTCACGGCCTATCGAACCCACGAGGACGCACGAGCACTCGCGGACCAGATCCGCCTCGTACTCTCTGACGCTCGCACCATGGCGATCGCCAACGGGCGACCGCAGTTCGTTCTTTTCGACAGCCCCGCCATCCCGGAATGGGATGCCGGTGCGATCGCCCTGACCGTTGACGATCTGGACGGAAGTTTCACGATCTCGACCGGTGACAACACCACGAATGCCCAACCGCGCCCCGGCCTCATCGGGACCGTGGACTTCTACGGCGAACAGAGCAGCCCGTTCCCCACCGCCGTCGTGCCCGATGAGGACGCGACGGGCGGCCCGCTCAGCGCACTGAACAGCGGAACCTCGTTTGTCGACGATCCGGTCACCAACGTACCGGCGATCGGATTCACCGCGCAGGGTATTCCCGTTTCACTGTCAACGCCTACGAACTTCGGTTCCGGAGCGGGCGCCGTCTACGTGACGGACGGAGATTCCTTGGTGCTGGCCGTGATCGTTCAGCCGCTCGGCGCAATCCGCATTCGCGTGCTGCAGCCCGGCTCCAGCAGCTGGTTCTAGGAGGGTCCCGATGCTCCGATCCAGAAACAAGAAGCCGGAGTCCTCGGAATCCGGCTTCACGCTGATCGAGGTCCTGCTCGCCATGGCGATCCTGGCGGTTGGACTGCTCTCGATCGGTGTGGCCCAGCTCTCGGCCATGAAGATCTCATCGCGTTCGCGAAATCTTTCGCAGGCGACCTACGTCGCCGAGCAGAATCTCGATTCGATTCTGGCGCGTCCGTCTAGCGACTCGTTCTTTACGACGGCTCAGAGCAATGTGACGGATCCGAACAGCCCATTCGACATCGATCCGACCGACAACGACAACACCACATTCACCGTAAGTACATCGGTCGACGTGGATCAACCAAGCGCGGGGCTTTCTCTCGTCACGATCAATGTCGTGTGGGACACGCCGAGTCGAACCGTGCATTCGATCAATCTCCAGGGAGTCAAGCGACGTGTCTCGCCCTAACGACGGATTCACGCTGATCGAGATGATGATCGCCGTGGCGATCCTCGGAATCATCACTGCGCAGACCTTCGTGGTCTTCAATACGCAAAAGCGCGTGTTCTTGCAGAACGAAAAGGCGCTCGATGTCCAGGAGGATGCGCGTCTGGTGGTGGACTTGATCGGGTTCGACACGCGCAATGGCGGTTTCATGATTCCGTCCATCGCGGGCCTCTCGAGCAGCGATGGGGGGACTTCGGCGTCCGATCGCTTCTGTGTCAGCGATTCCAGCTATTTCGACTACCCCGGACCGACTGATGTTGCCGAGGCACTGGATACCGCGATCTCGAGCGTGGATCGCAGTGCCATCACCGGTCCCGTGACGAGTAACGTGACGGTATCTACACTCGATATCGATTTTGACAATGGCACGGTCGATTTCGTGGCCAACGCCGGAATCATCCTTTCCGACGGCGCGAAGAGTCACTGCGCGCGTATTTCGAGCATCACTGGAAGCACGATCAGTTTTGTGGCCGGGCATGAACCAGCGAGCGGCCTGTTCGGCGATACCACCATCGTGCGAGCGGTTCCGGCGATTATCTACGAGGTGGATGACACGAACTTCAACCTGATGCGAAACGGTCTGATCATGGCCGGGGGCGTTGAGGATCTGCAGATAGAGTTCTGGGTCGACAGTGGCTCGACCGAAGGTGTGATCGACTCTGGAGAGTTCCCGATTCACGATCTGAACAACCCGGGCGGGTTGACGATGGATACATCGTTGATCCGCAGTGTGCGCCTGACGGTCATCGCTCGCGCAGTAGGGGAAGAGTCCGGTCCGAACCAGCGCTACAACCTGAATTCGCGTCCGACCGCGGGAAACCGCAATGCGGGGACGGCAGACAGCTTCAAGCGGCGGCGTTTCCAGTCGAGCATTTCGCCGCGGAACCTGCTCTAGAGTCTCAGAAGGGACGATTATCATGAGTTCCATCCCCCATCGAGTCCGCGACCAGGAGGGCATTGCGCTGTTGATCGCAGTGATCCTGCTGCTGATGGTGAGCGCGATCGGCTTGACCGCATTGCAGAGTGCACAAAGCGAGTCGACGGGTTCGGGCCGCTCCCGGGCCAAGGTCGCGACACTGTTTGCCGCCACCGCGGCGCTCGAGGTCGTCGAGCAGAACCTCGATCAGGAGACCTCGTTGTACCCCAGCACCGCGCCCATCGACCTGCCTAACTTCATGGTCGATCAGTTCGGCGGATCGACGGCCGTGCGTACTGGAACGACCGACAGCGCGACTCCGCAGGCCATCCAGCTCGTGGGTCATACGCCCGGAGAGGGCGGACAGCTCAACGTCAACTCCGCGAATACGCTCTCGTACGGGATCTACCGGGCGAACATCGTGGCGACCAATCCGGGCGGTAGCATGGTCGAGTTGCAGTCGCAGTACAGCATCAGTGAGGGCGCCCAGACCTACAAGTAGTCCGGACCGCTACAAGTAATCCGGACCGCTACAAGTAATCCGGACTAGCGAGCTGCCAGTTCGGTTTCGATCGCCCGTGCTGCTTCGATCGGATCCGGTGCATTCCGGATCGGGCGGCCGACGACGATGTAGTCGGCACCGGCGGCGATTGCCGCGGCGGGGGTGACGACACGGACCTGATCCCCGACGTCCGCACCCGCGGGACGGATGCCCGGGGTAACGATTCGCAGCGCCGGGCCGACGGCCTGACGGACAGCGGCCGCCTCCGTTCCCGCGCATACGATGCCCCCGCAGCTCGCCTCGCGGGCGACGCGAGCGAGTTCGGTGACTTCGTCCGGAGTTGCCGATTGGCTGGTGAGCCGGGTAACCGCCAGGATGCAGGTATCGGATCCAGCGGCCTGCACGGCGGCCTCGAGCGCTGCCTTGCCCCCAGAGGCGTGTACCGTGAGCATCTGAACGCCCAGTCCGCGGATTACGCTTGCGGCACCTGCGACGGTCGCTGGAATATCGTGCAGCTTCAGGTCGAGAAAGACGCCGGTGTCGCCGTGTTCCTGAATCATGCGAACCGCGTCGGGTCCGGCGGCCGAGTAGAGTTCGAGTCCGACCTTGAAAAGTCCAACGTGACCGCTCAGGCGCTCGACCCAGGGACGAGCTTCGGCGAGAGAGGGGACATCGAGCGGAAAGATGATGCGCTGACGGGGGGTCTCTGGCGCGCGTGTCATGGCGACTAGTTCTAGCACGACACCGAGTGCCCAGCACGCCTGGGGGATCGCGCGTCTGAACTAATCCGCCTTTTCGTCGCCTTCCTTTTCGTACTGATCTTCCGCCAGCAGGAAGAACTCTCGAAAGGCCTGTGTCGGCTCGCGCAGCAGAACCCCGAATCCCGGCGCTACGTTCGAGTTGAACAACTCGAGAGTCCGCCAGCGAACCTCGCCTTTCAGGTTCACGAGCCGGCCGTCTGGGGATTCGAACTGAATCGCGAGCGGGCACCCGCGACGCGGAATGTCATCCGAGAAGATGAACACGCCCGCCTTCGAGATATTGCGCAGATAGCCGACACACTCTTTCCCCTCAGCGAAAAACCGGATGGGGATGCGTCCGCTCTGGATTCGGCGCCGAACACGTGCAGATGCAGTCACGAACGATAGAATCGGTGAATCGATTGAGGGCCTTGAGCGGGTCCCCCGACTTCCCCCCTCCGGAGGATGCATTGCTGATTGCAGAGCTATTTCAGAAGAGCGAGCCGGTTTTCTCCTTCGAGTTCTTCCCGCCCAAGACGGAAGCGGGTTTCGAAAACCTGTTTCGCACGATCGAGGAGCTGAAGAGGCTCGATCCGTCCTTCGTTTCGGTGACCTGGGGAGCGGGTGGTTCCACACGCCGCAAGACGACGCAGATTACGGCCCGCATCCAGAACGAGCTCGGCATCCGCGCCATGGCGCACCTGTCCTGTGTTGGCTCCAGTCGCGACCAGCTCGCACAGACGCTCGACGAGTTGATGGGCGAGGGCATCGTGAATGTGCTGCCCCTGGGTGGCGACAGGCCAAAGGACTACGAGCCACCGCCAGATTCATTCGACTACGCCAACCAACTCGTCGAGTTCATCCGCGAACGCACGCCCCGGGACCGGGTCTGCCTGGCGGGGGCCTGCTATCCCGAAGTCCATCCGCGCGCGGAATCGCCTGAATTCGACATGCGCATGCTCGTACAGAAGGTGAATGCAGGTGTCGACTTCTTGATCACGCAGTTGTTCTTCGATAACGCGGACTACTTCGCATTCGTCGAACGCGCTCGCGAAGCGGGCATCCAGGTTCCGATCATTCCGGGAATCATGCCGGTGATCAGCGCAGCGAATATCGGTCGCATCACGGCGCTCTGCGGAGCCCGGCTTCCGGACGAACTCAAGGAATTTCTCGCGGAGAGCGGTGAGGACGACGAGCGGACACTAGAGGTGGGAATCGACTGGGCAACGCGACAGTGTCGCGAGCTTCTGGACCACGGGGCGACTGGAATCCACTTCTACACACTCAATCGTTCACCTGCGACACGCCGGATCTACCAGGGCTTGTTCAAGTAGGAACTCGCTCAAGCGACCCGTTGGCTGCTCCGATTCATTCGAGGAGTACATGTCCGACGAAGACAAGCGTAAGAAGCCGAGAATCGGTGTCCGTTTCCGGACTCAATACGACGTAAAGCGTTCGGTGGGTTCGGGCCTGGTCATGGATATTTCCGAGACCGGAGCCCTGATCGAGGGTGCTGATCCGATGTTGATTCCGGGCGGCCGAGTTCGTCTGAAGTTCTCTTTCTACGACGACTCACTTCCGGTAGAGGTCGGGGCCATCGTCGTCCGGACCACCGAGAACGGGTTTGGCGTCAAGTTTTCCGGTCTGGATCAGCGACACCGGGCGCTGCTCGCCATGGCGATTTCGAAGCTGCGCAGTTCCGAGTCCTCTGAAGATGCCGAAGGCGTTCCGGGAGCCGAGGATGACGACGACGATCACGGCGTAACGCTGATGAGCATCCGCGGTCCAACGAAGAAGAAGACCTGACCGAACGCCCTCCGGATCCCTCGGGAAGCCGCTACTGCGAGAATGCGCGGCGCTTCAACTCGCGAACGTAGGCGGCTAGTTGCGGGTCGTTCGAGATCAAGTCCGAGACCTCGGTATCGAACTCGCCCGCGCGTTGCTCGAGCAGGCTCAGTTCGAGTGGGAGTTCGAGCAGGCGTCCGAGCATCTGCAGAAGTGCCAGCGAGCCGCGCCAGTTGGGCGTCTTCGTCACGTAGTGGGGCAATCGCGCCCACAGACTCAACACTGGGATACCCGCATCGTTCAGCGCATCAGCAAGGATACCGAGAATGCCCGACGGACCTTCATAACTCGACGGCGCGAGGCCGGTTGCTTCTGCGGTCGCTTCATCTGAGGTAAAGCCGAGTACGTCGATTGGCTGGCTGTAGATCACCTCGTCGAGAAGCGCCCCGAGCATCACCACCTTGCGCACCCCGGTTTGCTCGACCATTTCGAGGATCTCGCGGGTGTAGCTCTTCCAGCGCATATGTGGCTCGACACCGAGCCCGAGGATCAGGTCAGAGTCCTGGCTCGGCATCTGTACCGAGTAGAACTCATAAGCGGGCCAGATGACCTCGCGTCGCTTTTCTTCATTCAGGCGCACATGGGGTCGCACCACCGTGAAGTCCAGATACTCCTCCAGGTCGAGCGTCGCGAGCTGCTGGGCAACCAGTGATTCCAGAAGAAAGCTCGCGGCCGAACTGGCCGATTCTCCGCCATCGCTCCAGCCTGCATAGGCGAGAATCAAGACGGGTTCCCGGAGTTCGGGGGAGTTCCAGATGCGAAGGATGTCGCTCACCTGCCAGAGGCTCTCACACAGCGGCTGGGTCGGCCAATCGAAGCTCTTCGTTCTGGGATCAGGACTCGGGCTTTTTCAGGTCTTCGTCTTCTTCCAGCCAGCCGGATTCACAGCGAATCAGCTCACCGTTGCGATTCAGGTGGACGCAGTTGCGCCCGGAGTCCTTTGACGCGTACAACGCCACATCCGCGGCATTGATCAGCGCTTCGGGGGTCAAATCGCCAGTCATGTCGTCGGTGCAGGCCATCCCGAAGCTCGCGGTGACCGTTACGCTGCCAGCGCGGGCTTCGAAGTTTCGGCTCTCCGCCGAAGCTCGCAGACGCTCCGCGACGTAGATCGCAGCCTCCATGTTCGTGTCCGTCAGCAAGACCGCGAACTCCTCACCGCCATAGCGGGCAACGATATCGGAGCGCCGGGCATAGGCTCGCAAGCCTTCGGAGATGCCCTGAAGAACCACGTCACCGAAGAGGTGTCCGTAGGTGTCGTTCAGGTTCTTGAAATTGTCGATGTCGCCGAGCACGAGGGAGAGTGGGCGTCCGTAGCGACGCGCCACGTTCAGTTCCGCGTCGAGGCGGCGATCCAGGTAGGAGCGGTTCCACAGGCCTGTCAGGCCGTCGAGGAAGCTCTGTTGCTCCAGGATGTCCTGCAATCGCTTCGTGCGCAGGGCGGCTCGTACCCGTGCACGGAGCTCGAATTGATCGAAGGGCTTGGTCACGTAGTCGACCGCGCCGAGATCCAGACCCTTTACCTTGGATTCGGTCTCGGTCGCACCTGTCAGGAATACGATCGGAATATTGCGTGTGGAGGGGTGTTCCTTGAGACGTCGACAGACTTCGAAACCGTCGACGATCGGCAGTCCGACGTCGAGCAGGATCAGGTCGGGAGTATCTTCAATGGCACGCTCGATGCCTGCTTCCGGATCCAGTTCTCCCGTCACCTCGAGATTCTCTGGCACGAGGCGCGCCCGGATCAGCCTGTGAATCGACTCACTATCGTCGATTACAAGAACCCGGTTCGGATTTGGAACCTCGGGGTTCAACTCGCCTCCGACACCACGACAGCGTTTAGTGTTTCGCACAACGCCGACGTCTTTTCCTTCAGGGCACCTGCGTCATCACCGTTCTTGATGGCCTGTTCGAGTACCGTGGCTATGTCGGTGATCGGCTGAAGTCCGTAGCCTCCGCCTGCTCCTTTGAGCTGATGGGCGAGATTCTTGAGTTCTTCGAGGTCACCCGAAGCCAGTAGATTTTCGAGAGAAGTGACTCGCTCCGGTAGCTCGGCGGCGAACTCCCGGATGATCTCCACCATGTCTTCGTCATCTTCGTAGATGCTCCGAATCGGCTCCACCGGCTTCCTCTTGTCCGCAAATGCGGGTCCGTAAGAGTTCATCGGCAGAGATCCGAAGCATGTTGAACCGAGCGACGCATATCCGTGCAATCGAGAAGACAGGAGTTGCGTACGAGTTGCCGGTCCGTGAAATCAGAGCGGCCAGAACACGTAGATCGACGATAGGGCGACTGCTGCAAGTACGAGCTGCAGGGGCACGCCGATCCGCATGAAATCCGTGAAGCGATAGCCACCCGGACCGTAGACCATGAGATTGGTCTGATAGCCCAAAGGCGTAGCCAGAGACAGGGAGGCGGCGACCGCGACTGCGACCGCAAACGGGCGCGGATCCAGATCGAGCTGACCCGCAGAGGCCATCGCGATCGGGAAGACCAGGGCCGCCGCGGCATTATTGGTGATGAGTTCCGTGAGGAGCATGGTCACCAGGTAGACGGCGACGAGAACCCCGTACGGTCCGAGTCCCTCGCTCAAAGAAACGAGCAGGCTGCCGATCACGCCGGCTACGCCGGTCTGTTCGAGTGCCCGCGCGATACCCAGCGATGCCGCGATCACGATCAACACCGACGCGTCGATTGCGCCCCGGGCATCGCCCGGAGAAAGACAGCGCAGGGCCAGCACGCCCATCGCGCCCGCAAGTGCGGCAATCACGATGGGCACGAGTCCGCTGGCCGCGAGCGCCACCACTCCCAGCAGCACCAGCGAAGCGCGAGCTGAGTGCTGACGTCGCGGAGCTTCACTCCGGTCGATCTCGCTCACCAGGTAGAAATCACTGGAGTTGCGGAATGTGCGTTCGAAGCCCTGTGTCGCCTCCAGGAGAAGTACATCGCCCGGACGCAGGATGATGTCACCGATCTTGCTGGCGATGCGATCACCGTGACGGTGGACCGCGATGACGGCCGCGTTGTAACGGCCTCGGAAATTCGCATCGCGGATGTTCTGTCCGACCAACGGTGAACCCGAGGAGATCACCGCTTCGTGCAGTCGCCAGCGGTGCTCCCTTCCTTCCGGACGGTCGTTTCCGGCGGGAACCAGTCCCCGGAAAGCGCGGTTCAGCTCGACGATCGTGTCGACCACACCCGCGAAAGTGAGCCGATCTCCGTCGCACAGGATCTCACCCGGACCCACAGGCGAGAGCGTCCCGGTATCGCGCTCGATGCGGACGAGGAAGAGCCCCAGCAGATGGCGCAGGCCGGCGTTCTCGACGGTCTTGCCGATCAGCTCACTAGGTCCCTGAATCCGCATCTCCACGAGATATTCGCGTGAACTGTCTCCGGCGGGATTGAGAACGTCGATTCTGTCCGGGAGCATGCGCGGACCCAATAGGCTCAGGAACACGATGCTGATCAAAGCACAGGGAATTCCGACCCAGGCGAGTTCGAACATCGAGAATCCAGGGCTGCCTTGAGCTTCGAGTAGTCCGCTCACGACCAGGTTCGTAGATGTGCCGATCAGCGTGCACACGCCGCCGACGATGGCCGCGTACGACAGGGGGATCAGCAGCTTTGAGGGGGAGGTTCCGACCCGCCGACCCCAGGACACTACGCCCGGCAGGAGCATTGCAACGATCGGCGTGTTGTTCAGAAAGGCAGAGCCCAATGCGGTCAGGCCCGTCAACCTGAACAGATTGGTCCGGAGTCCGGAAGACGCTCCGAGCACGGACGAAGCCAGTCTCTGCAGTGCGCCGGTGTGTTGTAGAGCGGCCGCGATTACGAAGAGTGCGCCGACCGTGAAAAAGCTCTGGCTCGCGAACCCGGCGAGTCCCGACGAAGGATCGACGACACCGGCCAGCAACAAGATGACCAGTGCGCCGAGAACGAGTGTGTCCGGTGTGAGTCGTTCTTGAATCAGCCCTACGATCATGGCGAAGACGACCGCGAGCGTGAACCAGAACTCCCAGCCCACGGGTTGCATCTCGAGTCAGACTCCTAGTCCGGGCTTAGTTGCGCAGGGCGCTCAGGGTAACTCCAAGTAAGAGCGCTGCCAGGTAGACCGCAGAGAACAGCCCGAGAGAGACGAGCAGCCTGTTGCGCCAGATCGCGGCGGATCTGTCACCTGGTTTCGCCTCTTCCACTCGCGTGTGCTCGTTCGTCAATTGGGAATTCTCGCCGGATAGTCCTGAGCGGTGCCTCTCGAAGGCATTGCCCACACCGAAGAATCGTATCTTATCGGGCCGTTCCGCGGGCAGCCAGGGGCGACGCGAATACGAGCCGCTATGCTGTCCGCCATGCGATCCAACGAAGTGTTTGCGGGAATGACGCCCGAGGAGAGCCTGGCGTTTCTTGAGGAAATCCGGGAAACGGCGCCCAAGGTTTGTAGCATCGCGCTGACTGCGGCCGCCGATGCCTTCAAGCTGCGCCCGCAATACTTGCAGCGACAGCCCCGACAACGCCAGGCGGAGTGGATGCGCAAGGCGCTCGGGCGACGAATGATGGTGCCGGTCGCCGAAGAGGTGCTCGCCGAGTATTTCCTCGAGCACCAACTCGAACTTCTCACGGAGTTGCTCGACGCATTCGGGCTGGAGCACGAAGAAGGAGTTCTCCAGGGATCGGATTTCGAATGCCCCGACAAAGCCGTACTCGAGAAGGCCGTGGAGGAATTTCGCGGCGGCGAAGACAAGCAGCACCGTGAACTGCTGCTGAAGGCCTTCGCAGCCCAGACATCTATCGAGTGGCCGGCTCTCGAAGGAGTGCTCTAGCCGGCTCAGTCGCCGCCGCTCCGTCCCGTAGATTTCCGAGTGGAAGTCGGATCCCCGGGGCCGACTCCCCAGTTCGCATTGCCTGGCGCCTATACTGGCGCAGCGCACAGTCGGCAACGAGTCGCTGGCGCCTACAGGAGGCGATGCGAATGGATCTGGGACTCAAGGACAAGACCGCAGTCGTGACGGGCGGTTCGCGCGGCATCGGTCGCGCAATCGCCCTGCAATTCGCGGATGAAGGCTGCCATGTCGCGATCTGCGCGCGCGGTGAGAGCGCGTTGAACGAGACTGCAGAAGAGATTCGCGCGCGCGGCGTCAAGGCTCACGCCTTGACCTGCGATGTGACGAAGACCCAGGAACTAGACGCCTTCCTCGAATCGAGCCGGGCCGCTCTGGGTCGCGTCGACGTGCTCGTGAACAATACCTCGGGCTTCGGGATAGCCGACAACGAAGACGGCTGGGCCGCTTCCTTTGGCGTCGATGTCATGGGATCGGTGCGTGCAAGCTGGAAGGTCGTGCCGTGGATGGTCGAGCAGGGCGGCGGTTCGATCGTGCACATCTCGAGTACGGCCGCGCTCGAAGCACCGGGCTCACCTCCCTACTCCGCCATGAAGGCCGCGCTCATCAGCCACGCCAAGAACCTGGCGATTCAACTGGCGCCTCAGAAGATTCGCGTGAACACCGTGGCTCCGGGCTCGATCGAATTTCCCGGCGGCGTCTGGGATTCGATCAAGAACGCAAGCCGTCCGCAGTACGATGCAGTCCTGAGTACGATTCCCTCCGGGCGCATGGGGAGTGCGGAAGAGGTTGCAAACACGGTCGTGTTCCTGGCTTCGGAACGCGCAAGCTGGGTGACCGGAGGGGTGCTCTCGGTCGACGGCGGACAGCACAAGGGCAATCTTTGAACCGCGTTTTCAGGGTTGGACGCCGGAGAAAGGGAGAGCGAGCATGAATCTGTACCTGGCGGGGCCGTTGTTCACCCAGGCCGAGAGACGTTGGCTGCGCGAGATCGCAGTGGAGCTGGATCAGGCGGGGCATCACGTATTCCTGCCACAGGATGAAGCACAGGCCCCTTTGTTGTTGGAGCCACCTGACTTCCACGGCGCCTTTGAGGCCTGTCGCGACGCGATTGATCGCAGTGAAGCCGTGATCGCCGTACTCGACGGTGCCGATGCCGATTCGGGAACGGCCTGGGAATGTGGCTACGCCTACGCTCACGGCAAGCCGATCGTCGCGTTGCGCACCGATTTTCGAGGCGGTGAGGATCAGGGAATGAACCTGATGTTGCGCCGAGGAGCCAACGCCGTGGTCGAGCATCCGAGCACGGACGAGGATCTTCGCTCCGTGGTCGGCGGCTTGCTAAGAGAGCTGGAGAAGTTCGACCAGGAGTCGATCAATCATCCTCGATGAGGTTGTCTCGGCGCTCGAAGCCATCGTAGATATCAGCCGCCACCCGCTGGCCGACTCGCTGTGTGATCGAGCGGTTCTCGACCGGGTCCTTCCGGACCGATTGAATCGGTTCTCCGAACCAAGCGAACTTGCCGCCGAATGCACCCGCCATGCCTTCGTTGTAGATCTCCAGGCCGATCCACACGCCGCACATGATCATCAAGATGCCCACCATTCTGCCCATGAACTGGTCTCCTGCCCTCTGTCTGTGAATCGGTCGTTTCCTCTAATGTCATGAGGAGTCGAGTGCAACTCCGCCTCTCGAGCTAGCAGCGGCCCGGCACGGAATTGCTCTGGGCGCCCGTTTCCAGTACAAAAAGGCGCCCCTAGCCCGGATCGCGTCGGCGATCCGGCCCAACCAGCCCCAACCAACAGGAGCCGCCGTGCGCTTCTACGAATACGAATCCAAGCAGTTGTTGGCCCGCCACGGGATCGTCCTGCCCCAGGGATCCAAGGTGGCTCATACCCCGGCCGAGGCGCGTGCGATCGCCCAGGAGATCGCCGGTCCAACCGTCCTGAAATCACAGGTGCTCAGTGGTGGGCGCATGAAGGCCGGCGGCGTGCTGTTCGCAGATACGGCCGAAGAGGCTGAGGCGGCCTGCGCCAAGATTCTCGAGTTGGAGATCAACGGGCACAAGCCGCGTGGCGTGCTCGTGGAGGGTCGCCAGCCCATCGCTCAGGAGTACTACCTGGGAGTGACTTGGGACGGAATCGCCAAGCAGCCCATCATGATCTTCTCGGACATGGGCGGAATCGACATCGAAGAAGTCGCTGAGACCCATCCCGAGCACATCGGTCGCAAGCATTTCTCCACCTTGATTCCGTTCTCGGATCACAAGGCCAAGGAACTGGTGGCTTCGGTGGGGATCACGGGTTCCGACCTCAACCGCATCACGCGTTTCGTCGCTCCGCTAGCGCGCATCTTCGCGAAGTACGGGCTCACCCTGGCCGAGATCAATCCGCTGGTACGGCTCGAAAATGGCTTGTTCGTCGCGGTCGACGCACACGTCGACATGGAGGCCGAGGCTGCGGGTGAGCACAAGGAACTGCTCGCGGAACTCGGGATTGGCGAAGACGAGACACGCCAGGCGCGTCCGCCCACGCCGTTCGAGATCGAGGGTAAGCGAATCAATGAAGTCGATCATCGAGGCGTGGCCGGCAACGTTACGGAGTTCAAAGGCTCGCTTGGCCTGATCATCGGAGCGGGCGGTGGTTCGTTGACGCTCTTCGACGCCGTCAAGAAGCACGGCGGGGATCCCGCGAACTACTGCGAGATCGGCGGAAACCCGAGTGTGAGCAAGGTCTGCAATCTGACGAAGCTGATCCTTTCAAAACCCGGTGTTGAGAAGGTCGCCGTCATGATGAACGTCGTTTCGAACACGCGCGTCGATCTGGTGGCGCGCGGCGTCATCAAGGGAGTGATCGAGTCGGGCATGGATCCGGCGGAAAAGATCGCAATCTTTCGCATTCCCGGTTCCTGGGAAGGCGACGGCTTCACGATTCTGAAGAAGTACGGTGTCGAGTTCTGCGATCGCAGTGTTTCGATGTACGAAGCGGCAGGTCGTGCGGTCGCCAAGATGAGGAGCGTCTGAGTGTCGATTCTAATCACCAGCGACACCACGGTCATCATCCAGGGCATCACCGGTCGCGAGGCGGTCACCATGACCCGCGAGGGCCTGGACTACGGCACGCACATCATCGGCGGCGTCACGCCGGGCCGCGGCGGTCGCGAGGTCCACGGCGTGCCCGTGTACGACACCGTCGAAGAGATTGCAAAGAAGACCCGTGTCGACGCCTCGGTCATATCGGTTCCTCCCGCGTTCACGCGCGATGCCGTGTTCGAAGCCATCGAAGCGGGCGTGAAGCTGATGGTGGTCGTGACCGAGAACATTCCGCGCTTCGAAGTCGCGCAGATGGTCGAGTTGGCGGATCAACGCGGTGCCCGCATCATCGGCCCGAACTGTTTGGGAGTGCTCTCGCCCGATGAAGCAAAGGTCGGCGGTCTGGGAGGCCGCGCCGAAGACGCGAAGAAGGCGTTTACCAAGGGACCGATCGGCGTCATGTCGCGCTCTGGCGGAATGACGACTGAAATCTGCAATACCCTGACCGCCGCCGGCCTCGGTCAGAGCACGGCCGTTTCGATTGGCGGCGACGCGATCATCGGCCAGAGCTACGCCGAACTCATGCCGCTATTTGAAGCGGATCCCGAGACGAAGGCGATCGCCATCTATTCCGAGCCCGGCGGGCGCATGGAAGCGGATCTGGCGCGTTGGGTGAAGGATCACAATTCGCGCCTGCCCGTGGTCGCCTTCATGGCCGGTCGTTTCATGGACGAGATGCCCGGTATGCGCTTCGGTCACGCCGGGACGATCGTCGAAGGCAAGGCAGATACCACGGCCGAGAAGATCGAACGCCTGCGCGAAGCGGGTATCGCAGTGGCCGAGCGCATCGAAGATATTCCGGTGCTGGTCAAGGAGAAGCTCTGATGGCCCTGTTCATCGAAGTCCAGGTCGCGCCCGAACTCGCGAACGACGAAGCGAATGCGAAGCAACTCGAAGAGGTGTGTCCGGTCGATGTCTTCTCTTCGAAGTCGGGAGGCGCTCTCGAGATCGTCGATGCCAACGTCGACGAGTGCACGCTCTGCGAACTTTGCCTGGCCGTCGGAAAGCCCGGTCAGGTGAAGATCGTCAAGCTCTACGAAGACGGCGGCGGGGCGCTCGAACGCACCGCGTGAGCGCAGAAGGTCCCCGCAAGGTCTGGATCGAGCGCGAACCGGGCCGTCTGATCGGTCGCGGTCACACCGCTGGCGACTTCCTCGAAGCCTTTGAATGGCAGGTGCTCGAGGAGCGCGAGGGCTTTCTGCGGGTCCAGGCCCATCTACCCGATCACGCGCGCAACCCGGCGGGGCAACTCTTCGGCGGCTTCACGCCGACGTACGTCGACCTGGTTTCCCTCTTCGTCACACGGGCGGGCAGGCCGCGCGCTGAGCGCATGGACTGGCTCGCGACCACGAACCTGAGGGTGGACTACTTCGAGCCGGTGATGGGCCCAGATTTCGTGCTCGAGAGCCGGGTCGTCAAAGAACGCGGCCGCACTGTGTTCGTCGAAACGCGTTTTCTGGATCCAGCCGACGAGAAGCTCCTGGTTTTCGCAACGGCTACGATGCGTCGAGTAGCCTTCGAAAAACGCGCGGGCGACGGCTGATTCGCGGCTTCGAAAGCGAATGGGGCGACTCTCCAAGCCATCGGAATTCAACAGGTTTCCGAAGTCCGCCGGAGAACGGGTTGACAGACCGTCGTCGCTGGCAGGTAATGTACGAGTCTATGGGTGGTATTTCCTCCGGTTCCTCTAGACTCAGAATCAGGATTTCATTCGATCCTCTTCTTGGAGCGGATTTTCCATGTTCACCGCGCGTTTGATTTTGCCACTCCTGGCGGGTTCGCTGCTGTTTGCCGGTTGCAGCGCCCAGATCATTTCGACGGAAACTACCCCGGGTTCGTCGGTGACAATTCCGCTCTCGTTCGATGAAATGGATCTGGCCTGGAATTTCGATTTTCCCACCGGTTACGGAACCGACCAGAACCCCGACTATCAACGCGGCCAGCTGAGCGTTTTCATGTGCGCGACATCCGCCGCCCAGCGTGCCGAGGATTGTGCGGTCCTGGTCCACAGCGATGACGGCGATCCCACCAACGATCTGCGCCACGACCTGACCGTGCGGCTGGTCACACGGGCGCATCTGGATCCCGCCTCACCGGCGGGCATCCGAAACGGGGTCGTTTTCTCGGAGGATTTCGACGCGAGAATTCTGGGTGGCCAGCAACTCGCGATCGTCGAGGTTCCGGCCGAACTTGACGCGCTCTTCGCCTCGGCCGGGTCGCTCGAACTGTCTTTCGACGTCTTTGTGGCTACGAGATCCTGGATCGTTCCCGCGCAGGGCGCACCGGTTCTCGGTCCAGAGGACTTCACTGGCTACACCGATACCCGCTGGAACCTGCGGCTCGTCCAGGGAGATGGCCAGCCCACCCCATCGTTAGCCGAGTCTACGATCCCCAAGATCGGTGACTGGGCGTTTCCCGGAGAGGAAGTGGTTCCGTTTCCAAAGCTCATTCTGCGTTACGCCGACTTCTGGCAGGCAGGCGGCTATCCGGGCCAGGACGGCAATAACACGATGGCTGCGGCAAGTCTGGTCGTCCAGTTCCCCGAAACAAATATCCAGATCGAGGACGTGTTCGAGTATCGCCACGGTGGGCGTCACTCGATCGTGCGCTGGCGTTCGCTCGCGCCGACCTATCCGGATCGAATCGCGATCGATCTGGTCGCGCCCGATCTCGACGTGGGCGAACTCGCAATCGCCTTCAGTCCCAAGGCACCGGCCGAGCAAAACATCGTGGCCATGCAGGACTTCACCGTTCTGGAGAGTCATCGCTACGACTCACTCGGCGTCGAGTTGGGCGCTCCCGATTTCGCTCCGGCGGGATGGATTCGGTGACTCTCCCGGCAGTTCGGTGTTTCCTCGCGATCGCATTCGCGTTGGCTGCGACGTTTGCGAACACTGGAACGGCCCGCGCACAATCCTGCCCGGATCCACCGCTTTTTAGAACGGTCGCGATCCTGGGCGACACACAGTCGCTCTCGTTGAGTGCGAGCGATGAACTCGAGCGTGCGCGCGACTGGATCATCGCGAACAAGTGCAGCGAGGGTATCGACTTCGTATTGCAGGTCGGTGATTCGATCGCATCCGGACATCACCTGCCTCTGCCCGATACCTGCGATCCCAGTCTGTGTCCGACAGTCAATTCAACCTACTGCATTGCGAATCGCATCGATCCGGGT
>JAAELY010000547.1 GCA_024226335.1 bacterium | reverse complement strand
TCGATTCCGAGCACCGCCGCAAGCGTGCCCTCGCGATCGTGGAATACCCGCAGGTTTGCCAGGTTGCGCTTCTTCAGATAGGCGCGCACATCGGCACTGGAGCGATCGTCCTGCGCGAGTGCGACGACCAGGATGTCCTCTCCCCCGAGGGATTCCTGGAGTTTGTCGAGGGTGGGCATCTCTCGCGCGCAGATGCCGCACCACGTAGCCCAGAACGTCACCACGAGCACGCGGCCTCGAAACTGCGAAAGACGCCGTTCGCCCAACTTGCCGTCGGGCAGGAGTTCCTTGAACGGCAGATCCGGAAACTCGGGACGATCCTCGATCAGCTTGATTTGGCGAGCGAATTCGCCGCTGAGCGGCGGGCGCGAGTCCGCAGGTGCGCGCCCGGGCACCATCAACAGCGCCGTCGTGCTCAGCACGCACAAAGCGATCCCGACGATCTTCAACCGGTTCGAGCTTTCAGACATGGGGCTCCCGTGCTGGCCGTCCGACCGGAGTGTCGCCTATTCGATGCCGCCGTCGAGGTCCGCTCCGTCCATGCCCGCGTTCTTGCGCGCCGACTTGACCATATCGTTGACGATCGGACCCAGCACGGTCGGATCTTCGACGGGCTCCACGGTTGGTCCGCGATGCCAGCCCTCGGCCACCGCGAGCACGCGCCCCGATGCTTCAAAGACCCGACCCGTGATGTGGCTCGACTCCGCACTCGACAGCCAGGTGGCAATCGGCGCGATCCAGCGCGGATCCATGCGCGCCTTGTCTTCGTCGCTTCCACTGCCCATACCCAGGTCTTCGGTCAGACGCGTGAGGGCGCCGGGCGCGATCGCGTTCACGGTAATGCCGTAGCGCCGCAACTCGCGGGCCGCGATGATCGTGAACGCCGCGATTCCCATCTTGGCCGCGCCGTAGTTGGTCTGCCCGGGATTTCCGTAGATACCCGAGACGGACGTGGTATTGATGATGCGCGCGTCGACGGGCTGCCCGGCCTTGGACTGCTCGCGCCAGTAGGCGGCCGCATGACGCGCCGGAGCAAAGGTACCCTTGAGGTGAACCTTGATGACGGCATCCCACTCGTTCTCTTCCATGTTCACCAGCATGCGGTCGCGAAGGATGCCCGCGTTGCTGATCAGCACGTCGAGGCGCCCGAAAGTACTGATCGCCTGATCGATCATCGCCTTGGCATCCTGCCAGTCGCTGACGTCGGCACCATTCGCGATCGCCTCGCCACCGGCCGCCTTGATCTCATCAACGACCTGTTGTGCGGGCGACGTATCGGCGCCGGTTCCATCGCGCGCGCCGCCGAGGTCGTTGACCACGATCTTCGCTCCGTGCGACGCCAGCATCAGGGCGTATTCGCGACCGATTCCCCGGGCCGCTCCGGTCACGATGCATACTCGGTCTTCGCAGAAACTGCTCATCTCGAAGTCCTCCAATTGGAAGTTCTGAGGGATTGATTCGTAGAACGAGTCTACCGCGAACGGCCGCACAGCGGGTGCCGGGCCTCGCGCGTCACGTCGAGGTTCCTCCAGCAGTATAATCCCGCATCGAGGAGACGATCCGATGG
This sequence comes from bacterium, assembly GCA_024226335.1. Lineage (NCBI taxonomy): Bacteria > bacterium. The sequence continues at coordinate 1,538 of JAAELY010000547.1, read as the reverse complement.
CAGATTTCAATTCGCCCAGCGAGAACCGTGGCGGCGGCGCTCGCGTGATCGATACCGGCACCGATGAACTTCTGGCCCGCGTCGAAGATCGCGTGGCCGTGCTGACCCTGAATCGGCCCCACGCACGCAACTCGCTATCGGACGATCTGAGCCCCGCGTTGCGCCGCATGATCGCGGCTTTCGGAGCAGATGAGTCGATCGGCTGCCTGCTCTTGACCGGCGCGGGTACGGCGTTCTGTGCAGGCGGGGACGTCAAAGGTATGGGACAGAATCGCGCGAAGCGGGCCACAGGCGATACGAAACGGCCCGATCCGAAGGCCGCAGCCCGTGACCTACTGGATCGCCAGATCCGTCTTACGGGAGCGCTCTACGACCTGCCCAAACCGACGATCGCCGCCCTGCCCGGTCCAGCGGCCGGCGCGGGACTTTCGATTGCACTGGCGTGCGATCTGCGAATCGCCGCGAAGTCCGCGTTCATCACGACCGCTTTCAAGAACATCGGACTCTCGGGGGACTACGGGTCGAGCTTCTTCCTGAGTCAGCTCGTCGGTAGCGCGAAAGCGCGGGAGCTTTTCTTCACGGCCGAGCGCGTCAGCGCGGAAGAATGCGAACGCCTGGGCATCGTCAATCGCGTGGTCGCCGACGGAGACCTGGCCAAGGCGTCTCTGGAACTGGCGCATCAGCTGGCCACAGGCCCGACCCTCGCTTACGGAATCATGAAGAAGAACCTGGATCGCGCGCTGCGCGAAGACCTGCACAGCTGTCTAGCGCACGAAGCCGAAGGACTGATCCGTACCGCCCAGACGGAGGACCATCGCGAAGCCGTGCGCGCTTTCATCGAGAAACGCAGCCCCGAGTTTCGCGGACATTAGTCGAGACTAGAGGTCCCGATAGCGAACGCCGGTTTGCTGCTCGGAAACCTGCCAGAGCCTTCCGGCCGTTTCGCTGTCGTGAGCGCGCGAATTCGTGCGTACCTTGATCGGCGAGCCCCAGGCTTCCTGAAATCCACCGGGTCCGATGTAATCGCCACCGCGCACATCGACTGAAGTCGCCGCGTACAGCGTCGGCAACGCCCCCGTCGCCGCGTCCTGGGCCAGAAGCGCATTCCCCAGGTTCACGACTCGGCCCATCCATCTGGAACCGCCCATTCGGGGCCCCGCCGATTGCAGATTCGTCGCCGCCCAGCCGGGATGGCAGGCCGCGGCAAGACAGTCGTGTCCTCTCAAGTCGAATCGACGCTGTAGCTCGTGAGTGAACAGGAGATTCGCCAGCTTGCTCTGTCCGTACACCTGCCAGCGCTTGTAGCTCTTACGGCGGTGCAGATCGTCAAAGTCGATGCGACCGAACTTATGCGCGCTGCTGCTCACATTGACCACACGGGAACCCGGTGTGCCGAGCAGATGTTCGAATAGCAGGCCAGTAAGCGCAAAGTGCCCCAGGTGATTGGTGCCGAACTGCATCTCGAAGCCATCGACCGTTTCGTGACGAGGAATGGCCATGATGCCTGCGTTGTTGATCAGCACGTCGAGGCGCGAGTG
>JAAELY010000546.1 GCA_024226335.1 bacterium | reverse complement strand
TCCTCGGATCAGCGTCCGCGATCAGTGGATGAAAGCTCATGGTTATGCTTGAGACTCTCGCGTGCTCCATCATTGTGAACCGCCTAGTGCGGACCCGCCCGCTGGGTGGTGTGGGGGCCGGGGGTTAGAAGCCCCCGGCTACCCGATTCGGCGACGATCATTCCCCCTCTGGAATTGGCAAAGGCGAAGAATGGGCTAGAGCATACAATGATCTCCTGGTCGGCACGCTCTCACCAGTTGAGAATCTGGTTAACCGAGGCGAAGTTGGCTCTGCTGCTGTTCATTCTTGAACCACCGCCCACTCTATGGACTACGGGAGTGCGAGCTTACGGCAGGGGCGGCTCCGCTTCGAGATTCTCCGCAAGTTCCAAGAGTCGCAGGAGAGAAGAAGCGCATCGCTCGGGGGTGAAAAGGGAGGTTCCGATGGGAGTGCCGCCAACCACGTACTGGCGCTCAAGTGGAGGCCGCGCGACTACATGGACCCAGCGATCCCGGTTTGCATCGGACTCAGTGAGTCGTAGTGGGCCGGACCGGATCTGGGGCCGGAGGCCGACTGCATCCAGAAGTAGCTGGCGCACTGAACTGCCGATGAAGGGCAAGACCGCGTCCCAGATCAGGTAGACCGAGTCGAAGTCCGGATCTCCTGTAGCTGCAAACTCAACGCCCTCAGATGACAAGGCGCCTCGCTGGTAGTAGCCTTCGGGCGCCCAGGAAACCTCGCCGTGTTCAGGGAAGGACCTCCAATTCAGGGCAACGCAGACTTCGAAGAACGAGCCGTTGGTTGCTGCAGTAGCGCGACGATCGTTGATCCAGCACTCAAGAATGCGAGAAACACCGAACTCTCTGATGCGCCTCGGCACGCCGAGTCGGTCCGCGGTATCTGCGATAAACTCCTCGGGACTCATGGCCTCCTGCCGAGGGGAGCGCGCCCTGACGGTCCCGGCGCGCGGCACGAGGCACGAGCGTCCGCGCCACTGGATTGTTCGCCTGCTCTGTTCTTCATCGTTGGGTCTC